>JAPOVO010000394.1 GCA_026708165.1 Chloroflexota bacterium
GCCTCCGCCCTCAGCCGGACGGGCGGGCTCTCTCGCTCCTGCTCCGTGGTGATCCCGCTCTGGAATTGCTCGTCGAGTTCCTCGGTGCGCCGCTCGGCGTCCTCGAGAATCTCGGCCTTGATCGGCGGAACCGTCAAATCGCCGATGGCCATGGTCACACCTGACTGGGTCGCCCAGCGGAATCCCAGCATCATGATGTCGTCGGCAACTTGAGAAGTCACCTCCTCGCCATGGAAGTAATACAAGTTGGTGACAAGCTGCTTTAGATCGCCCTTATCCAGATGCCGGTTTACGAACCGCATGTCCAGCGGCAGCACGTCATTCAGAAAGACTCTGCCGGGCGTGGTGTCTAGCAGCGAGCCCTCGGGGCATTCGTCGCTAACGGGTATTTCGTTCGCCGAAACGCGAACTTTGACGCTCTCGTGCAGCGTCACATTGCCTACCGTAAAAGCCATCATCACTTCGTTGAAGTCGGCGAATATCTTGGGTTTCTCAGGCTCGCTAGTTGGCGGGAGCGTGAGGTAGTAGCACCCGAGCACCATGTCTTTGGTCGGGCTTATTACGGGCGACCCATCTGCTGGAGATAGAAGATTGCGCGTGCTCATCATCCGATTCCGCGCCTCCTCCTGCGCGACCATCGAAAGCGGCACGTGCACGGCCATCTGGTCACCGTCGAAGTCGGCGTTGAAGGCGAAACACACCAGCGGATGAACCTGTATGGCGCTGCCTTGTACCAAGCGGATGTTGAATGCCTGAATACCGAGTCTGTGGAGCGTAGGCGCTCGATTCAGCAGAATCGGGTGATTCTGGGTGACTTCCTCAAGGATGTCCCAAACCTCGGGATCGGCCCGCTCGACAACTCTCTTCGCGCTCTTGATGTTGCTGGCAAGGCCATAGTCGACGAGCCGGCGCATGACGAACGGCTTGAAGAGCTCGAGCGCCATACGAGTCGGTAAGCCGCACTCGTCGAGCTTGAGCTCAGGCCCAACCACGATTACCGACCGCCCTGAGTAGTCCACCCGCTTGCCGAGCAGATTTTGACGGAACCGGCCCTGTTTTCCCCTTAACAGGTCGCTCAGCGACTTGTAAGGATGCGAACTCGATCCGGTGACCGGCCGTCCCCGCCGTCCGTTATCGACGAGAGCGTCCACCGCTTCCTGCAACATGCGTTTCTCGTTGCGAACGATGATCTCGGGCGCGCCGAGCTCGATCAGCCTCTTGAGGCGGTTGTTCCGGTTTATCACCCTTCGGTAAAGATCGTTCAAATCGCTCGTGGCAAACCGGCCGCCGTCAAGCTGTACCATCGGCCTGAGTTCGGGCGGCAGGATCGGCAGCACTGTAAGAATCATCCACTCAGGTCTATTGCCGGACCGGCGAAAGGCCTCCACCACTCGCAGCCGTTTCATCGCCTTGCGGCGGCGTTGGATCGACTTGGCCCTGAGCTCGGTTCTCAGCACTCCAGCCAACTCGTCCAGATCGGTCTTCAGGAGGAGCTTTAGGAAACGTCCCCGGCCCCTGCCCGCTTCGAACCCGTCTCCGCACGTTTCCATCAGTTCCTGATATCGCAGTTCGGAGAGCAACTGGTGCTCGGCGAGCGTTCCCAGATCGCTCTTCCGGCGTTCGAAGAACGCCCTCGTCTCAGCTACACGCTCCTTGATGGCGTTTTCCTGGTTGGCGCGGGCCTCGGCGACTCGGTCTTGCTCAATCTCTAGCTGGATGACCCGCCGCTCCCTGGCGTCCTGGGCCGCCTGTTCCAGCTTTTGCTGGACGATTGCGATTGCCTCCTCTGCGGCCGATTCGACGGCCTTCGAGTACTTGGGGGTTATCTTGGCGCCCTGGACTACGGTGGGGTCTTCCAGCCAGCTCAACTTAATGTCGTCGGAAGCGAACTCGCCTTTGGCGTCCGTGAGGACCTTGAGCACCATCGCCGCTTCGTCCTTGATGGCGCGGATTTCCTTGTCCGATTTGGTCTGAAGCCGGTCGACGTCCTGTTGGACCTGCGATTCCAGCGCCTGATGCTGATTTTCCAGGTCCTCTTCCATAGACGCGATCGTATCTTCGACCTCGAATCTGACTTCCTGAACGCGGGTCTCGAAGTCGCGATCAATCGCTTCCAGAGCCTCGTCCCGTCTTTCTTCGTGGAGGTCCGTAATGATGAACGACGCGAAGTAGATGATCTTCTCTAGATTGCGAGGCGAGATATTGAGCAGCTGCCCCATGCGGCTTGGGGTGCCCTTGAAGTACCAGATATGGGTAACGGGAGTGGCCAACTCGACATGGCCCATGCGTTCACGGCGGACTCGCGACCGCGTAACCTCGACTCCGCACTTGTCGCAGATAATTCCCTTGAAGCTGACCCGCTTGTACTTGCCGCAGGTGCACTCCCAGTCCTTGGTCGGACCGAATATTCGCTCGCAAAACAAACCGTCTCGTTCGGGTTTGAGCGTCCTGTAGTTGATAGTCTCCGGTTTCGTTACTTCCCCAAACGACCACGACCGGATTTGCTCGGGAGACGACAAACCGATTCGAATGGCATCAAAGTCGTTGACTTCCAGCATTTCTATTCGCGCCCCTTAGAGCTTGTATTCACGCCCCTCGATGTTGATTCCATCGAGGTCGGGTAGGTATTCCTGAGTTGCGTCGGAGGCAATCGAGATCTCCTCGTCGGATTTATTCAGAACCTCCACCGCGAGTCCCAGACTCTGCAACTCTTTGACGAGCACTCGGAATGACTCCGGCACTCCCGGCTCGAGTATGGTCTCGCCCTTGACTATCGCTTCGTAGGTCTTGACGCGCCCCAGCACGTCGTCGGACTTGACCGTCAGCATCTCCTGGAGGGTATGCGACGCTCCATAAGCCTGGAGCGCCCAGACCTCCATCTCGCCGAATCGCTGACCGCCCATCTGCGCCTTACCGCCCAGCGGCTGTTGAGTTATCAGCGAGTAGGGGCCAGTGGACCGGCCGTGGATCTTGTCTTCCACGAGGTGAGCGAGCTTGAGCATGTACATCTTTCCGATGACAACTTCCTGGTCGAACCGTCCGCCAGTTCTGCCGTCGTACAACACCGCCTTGCCGTTGCCGGGCAAGCCGGCGGCAGCGAGCATTTCGGAAACTTCCTCTTCTGCAGCACTGTCGAAGACAGGCGAAACGCATCGAATATCAAGCTCGCTTGCAGCCCATCCGAGATGAGTTTCGAGCATTTGACCAACGTTCATACGAGACGCCGCACCCAGCGGGTTGAGCACGATATCGACGGGAGTCCCATCCTCCAGATATGGCATGTCCTCCTGCGGCAATACCAAGGAGATCACGCCCTTGTTGCCGTGACGCCCCGCCATCTTGTCGCCTTCGGTTATCTTTCGCTTTGAGGCTATGCTCACGCGGACGACCTGATTAACTCCGGCGTCGAGATCGGCGCCGTCTTCCCGGGTGAACTGCCTCACGTTTATCACAACGCCGGCGTCGCCCGCGGGCACGTGCTTCGAGGTGTCTTTCACCTCACGCGCGTCTCGGCCGAATATCGCCCTCAAGAGCCGGTCTTCGCCAGTCAGTTCAGTCTCACCCTTAGGGGTGATCTTTCCGACGATGATGTCGTCGGGATTGACCTCCGCGCCGACGTATACGATTCCGTCTTCGTCAAGATTTCGAAGCGCCTCTTCGGCGACGTTTGGAATGTCGCGCGTGATCTCCTCGGCTCCGAGTTTTGTATCCCGGGCCTCGACCTCGAACTTCTCGATATGAATAGAGGTGAACACGTCGTCGCGAACCAAGCGGTCGCTGATTACGATGGCATCCTCGTAGTTGTAGCCCTCCCAAAACATGAATGCGACGAGCACGTTTCGGCCAAGCGCCAACACGCCGCCGTCAGTAGACGAGCTGTCCGCGAGCAGGTCACCCGGCTGAACCCTATCGCCCCGGCTGACCAACGCCCGCTGGTTGATGCAGGTTCCCTGATTCGACCGCTCGAACTTTCGTAATCGGTATGAGTATGTTTTGCCCGACTTTTTCCCTCTGATCACGATGTCGCGGGCAGCCACTCGCTCGACGAGACCCGGCTCGTCTTCCTCGTAGAAAATCACGTGTCCGGAGTCCGAGGCGGCTTTGGCCTCGACTCCGGTGGCCACTAGCGGCGCCTCGGGAATGACGAGGGGAACCGCCTGCCGCTGCATATTCGATCCCATCAGCGCGCGGTTAGCGTCGTCGTGTTCGAGAAACGGAATCATGGCCGTCGGAATGCTTACGATCTGCTGCGGCGAAACATCCATGAATTCCACGTCGTCCCGCGAGGACTCGTGGAAGTCGGCGCCGCTTCGCACGGCGACCCGCTCCTCGACGATCTGCCCCAAATCGTCGGTTCTGGCGTTGGCTTGGGCGATTACGTGCCGCTCTTCCACATCGGCGGTGAAATACTCGATTTTGTCAGTGACAAATGGAACGACGTGAAACTCGACCGATTCCGAATTCTTGAGCTTGGCAACCAGCCGCACGACGTCTCTGCTTATCACGTCGCCCTTCCGGGCATACAGCCTGGATCGCGCACCCCCAATCAAGTCAGCCGCGAGCGTGCGACCCACGAGTATGTCGCGATCACTGATGGTCAGAGTCCTGCGCACCTCTCGGTACGGCGTCATGATGAACCCAAACGAATTCACCCGTGCGTAGGTCGCCAATGTGCTGATCAGTCCGATATTGGGACCTTCCGGCGTCTCGATAGGGCAAATCCGCCCGTAGTGGCTGTAGTGAACGTCACGCACGTCAAAACCGGCGCGCTCTCTGCTTAGACCACCCGGCCCCATGGCGCTCAAACGTCGCTTGTGGGCCAGCTCAGAAAGCGGGTTCGTCTGATCCATAAACTGCGATAGCTGGCTGCCACCGAAGAACTCTTTGACGGCGGCCATAACCGGGCGGGTGTTTATCAGGGCGGCGGGGGTCGCCTCGGAGGCGTCCTGAATCGTCATACGCTCCTTGATTACTCGCTCCATGCGCAGCAATCCGGTGCGAAACTGGTTCTGGAGAAGCTCTCCTACCGGCCGTACCCGCCGATTTCCCAGATGATCGATTTCGTCAGGCCGCCCCTGCTGGCTGTTGAGCCGCACCAGCTCGCGCACGATCTCGACGAGGTCTTCGGGTCTGAGTGTGCGCTCGCTGCCGCCTTCGTCGAATCGCAACCGCTTATTGAGCTTGTACCTTCCGACCTGACCAAGGTCGTAACGCCGGGAGTTGAAGAGCAGCTGATTGATCAGCGACCGGGCGTTCTCCTTGGTAGCCGGGTCTCCCGGACGCAAGCGGTGATAGACCTCAATGAGGCCCTCCTCATGGTTCGTTGCCGGATCGTGCCGCTTGCCGCTCAGGCCGATGGTCGACTCGATGAACCTACGCTCGGGGTCCGTGTCCACGTCCTGGAACATCTCGAGCAGCTCTTCGTCGTCCCCGTGCCCAAGAGCGCGTAGCAGGGCCGTGACCGGAATCTTGCGCTTGCGATCGACTTTTACACTGATGATGTTCTTGGCGCTCGTGTCGAACTCAAGCCAAGCTCCCCGATTCGGAATCAGCTTTGCGCCGAAGAGTCTTCGGCCTGTCGCAGGATCGACATCGGCCGTGAAGTAGGCCCCGGGGGACCGCACGAGCTGGCTGACGACAACCCGCTCGGCGCCGTTGTAAATGAAAGTTCCTTGAGAGGTGATGAGCGGGAAGTCGCCCATGAACACCTCCATCTCCTTTATCTCGCCTGTCTGCTTGTTGTGTAGACGAGCGGTTACCTTGAGCGGGGCCTGATAGGTCCTGTCCTGACCGCGGCAGTCGGCTTCGTCGTAGTTGGGTTCGTCGAAGGGATCATCTTTGATCTCGAAGTGCACTTCGAGGTTTTTGCCCGTAAAGTCCTGTATCGGTGAAATCTCAGTAAAAAGGTCTCTCAGGCCGACCGTCCTGAACCAGTGAAACGACTGTTTTTGGATCTCGGCCAGATCCGGCATTTCGAGAATTGTGGGGATCTTCCCAAACTTCTTGGTGGACAAATCCGTCGCGCCGTTCATCGCCATGCTTTCAGATGCTCCTACGCCGCCCCCGGTCCGGGCCTAAAGACTTGCAGATACGTGATAAGTCGATGTCAAAAACTCGATATTTGCAGTGCCCACGTTCAATGACGGAGTCGCCCCGCCGAGGCGAGGATTCTTCGTCGCGCTGGTCAAGACGAACCGGCGGATCAGCTAACGCCGTTCAAAGTTGGGGATTTGTTGATCCTAACTTCGCCGCTCGAGACACAAAAATAGACAACTCCACCTCTGGCCTAACACCAAGCCGGGTAGGGAGCGTCTATCAGTTTTTCTTGTTTTCGCTGCGGATCGAGGGTTTACCTCCCGCTCAATCTTGCTGAGAGTATAGCAGAGTTCCAGACTACGCCAAGCGTCGACTAACCGCGATCATCCGGACGGCCACCGCATTTGCCTGCCGCCCAGTAAGTGAATGTGGAGATGACCGACGGTCTGTCCACCCTCCCGGCCTTGATTAATAACCAGCCGGAACCCATCGCCGGCCACTCCTTCGGATTTTGAGACTTCCACCGCAGCCAGCATAAGCCGCCCCAGTACAGCCGTGTGCGTTTGGTCCACGACGGCGATGCCGTCGATATGCTCCTTGGGAACGACGAGAACGTGCACGGGAGCCGCCGGATTGATGTCGCGGAAAGCGATCACGTCGTCCGTCTCGAAAACGACTTCCGACGGCAGTATCCCCGCGGCGATGTCGCAAAATATGCATCTCATTGCTCGATCTTATCCAGCTAAACGCGGCTGCTGCGCCGATCCGATGGCAACGAGCTCGCCCCATGCGCCCGGCGCCAGCATTACCCTTTCCAGAGACCCTGGAGTAGCCTTCGACGGACCGCTGACCTTAAGGAAATTATCGGTCACGCCTGTTCCGTACCCCTCGCCGACGCTCTCCCAAAGCACGGTTCGAGACCGTCCCACGAATCGGCGCGCGTATTCTTCCCGCTGACGGTCGCCGAGATCGATCATCGCCTGAACTCGAGCCTTTTTCTCATCGTCGCGTACATCCTGCTTCATGTGGGCGGCGACCGTGCGAGGTCTCATCGAATAGGGAAACACGTGCAAGTAGGCGAACTCCATGGCGGCAATGAAGTCGAAGGATGCCTCGAAGTCATCCTGAGATTCTCCGGGGAATCCGACCATCACGTCCGTTGCTATCGCAATGTCCGGGTTCGCTGCTCGCGCCGACGTGACGATCCGCTCGTAGTCGGCAATCGCATATTTCCTGCGCATCCGGCGCAGGGTACGGTCCGAGCCGCTTTGAATTGGAAGGTGAAGATGCGGACAAATCTTCCCATCGGCAAGCAGTTGGAAAATGCCGTCGTCGAATTCGATCGGTTCGATGGAGCTTAGTCGCAGCCTCGCAACACCGGTCTCGGACGCAACGCGGGCGATCATGTCCGCCAGTCGCAGTCCGGTCTCGGGGCATAGGTAGCTACCGATACTCACGCCTGTCAACACCACTTCGTTAGCGCCAGCATCGGCGAGCCGGACCACGTCTGAAATCACCTGCCTGAGCGTGCGGCTAGTCGACCGTCCGCGAGCGCGAGGAATGATGCAGAACGCGCAAATGTGATCGCACCCCTCTTGCACTT
>JAPOVO010000045.1 GCA_026708165.1 Chloroflexota bacterium
GGGCTCAAGCCTCGATCCCACGGCGCCGCGCGTTCAGATGACGGCCCGCCTCCCGGCGCAGATCCGGAACGGGGTTGAATCTGCCTTTGCGCCCTAGAGAAATCGCCGCCGGATTGAGCGCCCGTATTAGGCGCGTATGGCTAAGAGGACCCCGCGTCCTGATACCTCCGATCATGGTCCTGGTGGGAATCGGGGTCGTCATCGCCATGGGGCAGGCGAGCGAGTCGGAGTGGAGTGCATACCCGATTCAAGAGTTCGAAGCGACGCCGGTCGACCCTATTGAGCCGCTTCGCGGCGCGTATGTCGATCTTCTGATAGACGATCCTTCAGAACCCGACGGCCACACCACAGTGAGGTTCCTGGCGCCGGAGGATGACGCGCGTCAGATCGAAGCCGCGCTGCGAGATGGGCCGGTAAAGGTGGAAGTGCGGCGCGCGCCTGACGGAAGGATGCGCGCCGTCGCCGTAGTCACCGCTGACGGACGCCGTTTCGAGACGCGTTAGACGTCAAGCGGAATTAGAGGGACGCTTCCATTCGGGGCGATTGAATGGACCGTCGGAATTTTTCTAACGGCCGCCTGACCGCCGGTTCCCGGTCAGTTCGAATTCTCTGAATTGGGCTTCCAGACGCGTTGGAATAGCGCCCTTGATGACCGTACCCTCTGGATCGTATTCGACGTTTTCGACAGTCCCTTCCCTGTGAAACAGGTCTACGAGCCGTCCTTGGCTGAAGGGTATCGCGACGGTCACGTCGCGCATATCCCGAAAGATCCGGGCGGCGATCTGACTGCGCAAGTCGTCGAGGCCTACGTCCGTTTTCGTTGAAACCACGACAGCGTCCGGAGTAACTACTTCACCGGGACGGCCCACGAGATCGACTTTGTTGAGAACCGTAATGACCGGTTTGCCAGACACCTCTAGCTCTTCGAGCGTTTCCTCCACGCACAGAATCTGGCCCGGAATGTTTGGCGCGCTCAGGTCGACGACGTGAAGCAGAAGATCGGCTTCTCGAATCTCCTCCAGAGTCGCGCGAAACGCGGCTATCAGCCGCGTGGGCAGACGCTGCATGAAGCCCACGGTGTCTATCGCCAAAACTGCCCGAGAATCGGGGAGATCGACGCGGCGGGTTAGCGGGTCGAGCGTCGCGAACAGCTTGTCCTCGACGTAGGCTCCTCCTTCGCTCAAGGCGTTCAGCAGGCTCGATTTGCCGGCGTTCGTGTAGCCGACGATGGCCACCGTGGGCAGGTCCTTCTTCTTGCGGGACTCCCGAATGAGAGACCTGCGGCTTCGCACGTGTTCGAGCCGCCTGTCGATCTCGGCTAGCCGCGCGCGAAGCTGCTGCCGGTCGACCTCGATCTGGGTCTCGCCGGGACCGCGCGTCCCGATTCCACCGCCGGTCCGTGAAAACTCGACCCACAAATCGGAAAGCCTGGGGAGCAGGTACTCGATCTGGGCGCGTTC
This sequence comes from Chloroflexota bacterium, assembly GCA_026708165.1. Classification (GTDB taxonomy): domain Bacteria; phylum Chloroflexota; class UBA11872; order UBA11872; family VXNJ01; genus JAPOVO01. Next base: position 1,461 of record JAPOVO010000045.1, read on the forward strand.
GACCTGCAACTTTCCCTCGGCGGTGGTTGCGCGATGCGCAAATACGTCGAGTATCAGCGCCGTGCGGTCTACGATCTTCACTCCGATGGCCTTTTCCAGGTTTCGCTGCTGGCGGGGCTTGAGGTCCGAATCGAATACGACGGCGTCGCAGTCGAGCTGCGCAACCTCCACCGCGATGTTTTCGGCCTGACCGCGCCCTATTAGGGTCGCGGGATTGATCTTGCGCACTTGCAGCGTGCGCGCCCGGCGCGAGCTGGCGCCCACTGTGTCCAGCAACGTCTCAAGCTCGGCCAGCGAAACGGAAGGCGGCCACGCCGGATCCCGCTCTTTGAAGTCAAGTCCTACGAGATAGACCGATTCGCGCTTTGCGTCGCCGTGCTCTATCTGGCGGGATTCGGCGGACGCTGCGGCTCTAGAGCTGTAGCTTCGCGAGCCTCTCTAGCCCTTCCGTGAGGCGGTCGTCGGGAGTGGTCAGCGAAATGCGAAAGTGGGAGTCGCCGCTCGGTCCGAATCCCAGACCCGGCGTCACTATCACCCCCGCCTCGTTGATCGCCTTGGCCGCGAACTCGCTCGAATCGTAGCCGGACGGTACCGGGGTCCAGACGTAGAGGCTGGCTTTCGGAACTTCCGGCTCCAGGCCCATATTCCGCAAGATATCGACAACTTGATCTCTCCGGCGCTCGTATATGCCGTTACGTTCGTCGATCCAGGACTGCGGCAGCTCGATTGCCTCAATCGCCGCCTCCTGGACGGCGGCGAATATGCCGGAGTCCATGTTGCTCTTCACTCGGTAAAGCGCCTCGACGAGCCGGGCGTTGCCCGCTGCCCAGCCTATCCGCCAGCCGGTCATGTTGTACGTCTTCGAAAGCGAGTGGAACTCGATCGCGCATTCGTCGGCGCCTGGCACTTCAAGAATGCTGGGCGCCCGGTAACCGTCGAAAGTCACCTCCGAATAGGCGGCATCCTGACATACGGCCAGGCCATGCTGAAGACCGAACTCGACGACCCGCTCATAGAAGTCGGGTTCGGCAACGGCGGAAGTCGGATTATTGGGATAGCAAAGCCAGATGGCCTTCGCCTTGTCCAGCACGTCCGCCGGGATAGCATCGAGGTCCGGCATCCACGCCAGCTCCGCTTTTAGCGGCATGAAGTGGACCTGGCCACCTACAAGGTTCGCGCCAATGCTGTATACGGGATACCCGGGATCAGGCACCAGCACGAAGTCGCCCGGATTGACCAGCGCCAGCGGCATGTGGGCTATGCCCTCTTTGGAGCCGATTAGCGGCACCAACTGGCTGCCGGGATCGAGGTCTACGCCAAACCGCCGCGCGTACCAGCCGGAAATCGCCTCTCGAAACGTGTCAAGGCCATCCTCGCAGTACTGATGAGTGGATGGGTCCTGGGCCCCGGCGTAGAGTCTGTCGATTACCGCCTGCGGCGTCGGAAGATCTGGATCTCCCTTGGCCAGGGTAATTACGTCAACTCCGGAGGCGGCCTTCTCATCCCGCAGCTTGTCCAGACGGGCGAAAAGATATGGGGGCAGCTCTTCGATCCTGTCGGCGAGCTTTATTTCGGGGGTTGCTTTCATCGTGTCTATCCTGTGGTTTTGCGGAGACCGCTTGATCAGCTTACGGCTTGGTAGATCGAAGTCGCGTGCAACTGGCCTTCGAACACGCGCTCAGCGGGGCCGGTCATAATCACTTCGCTTCCTTCGCCCCGCCATTCCAGCTCCAGAGCGCCGCCGTCGACTTGAAGCTCGATTGCCCCAGGGTCGGCGCGTCCCGTAACAACGGCGGCCGCCGCCGTCGCCGAGGCGCCCGATCCGCAGGCGAGCGTGATGCCGGCGCCGCGCTCCCATACGCGCATCCTGAGGTCTTGGGGACCGACTACCTGGCAAATTTCGAAGTTGACGCGTTGGGGAAAGACGGGGTGGTTTTCCACCCTCGGACCGATGTTCTCCAGGTCGAACGACTCCACGTCTTCAACGAAGGCAACAGCGTGAGGATTGCCCATCGACAAGGCCGTGATCGAAAGCTCAGCGCCGTCGACTGACAGCGCGCGATCTACGATTCGGTCGCCTGGCAAGTCGATGGGAATCAAGGCCGGTTCGAACTCGGGCACGCCCATTCCAACCGTTACGCGATAGCCATCCGGTCCGGCTTCGGCCACGCGAATCCAGCGCGGGCCGGCGCCGGTCAATACGCCGGTCTTCTCCTCGCCGATTTCTCCGCGCTCGTGGAGGAAGCGGGCGAAGCAGCGAATCCCGTTACCGCACATCTCGCCGATCGAGCCGTCGGGGTTATACATTTTCATTTCGAGGCCGCGGTCGTTGTCGCCGTCGATGAGAATGAGTCCATCGGCGCCTATGCCGAAGTGCCGGTCGCACACGTCGACTGCCAGTCGGCTCCAGTCCGCCGATGATTCTCTTCGAGCATCGACCATGACGAAATCGTTGCCCGCGCCGTGCATTTTGCTGAAGTCCATAGGTACGGCTGTCAACACTCCCCGTTTTCTCGAACGTCAACGGTCGCCCGCTCTTGCGAAGCGGTCGGCAACTCAACTATAGGGTACAAAACGAGATAGTCTCGGTAGTGTGGTTATGCGCTCGCGCTGGCGAGGAACTCATGGACTCGGCGTGAGACCTGTGCCACTGTATCCGGACCTCGCGGATACCATTCGACGCTCTCGCGGTTGCGGAACCAGGTCGACTGCCGGCGAGCGTATTGCCTGGTCGCGACCGCCGTCGCTTCCCGCGCTTCAGCCAGAGTGCAGCGGCCAGACAGGTAGTCGAAGGCCTGGCTGTAGCCGATCGTCCGGCTCGCCACGGAGGCTTTCCCGTGGCCACTTGACCAGAGCCTGCGTGCCTCGTCCAGGAGTCCTCGATCGATCATCATGTCGACGCGGCGCCGGATCCGCTCGGAAAGCTCGACCCGGGACAGACGGAGCCCCACGACGAGCACCCGCCGGGCCGGGCTGCCCCGCTCTTCCAATTCCCGAATGGAATTGCCTGTGGCCAGCTTTACCTCAATCGCGCGCAGGACTCGGCGCGGATTCTTAAGATCGATGGTTCCCGCCGCCAAAGGGTCAAGCCTCCGCAGTCGTGCCGCCAGCTCATCTATGCCGTGCCGGGCAAGATCGTCTTCGAGCTTTCGACGGATTCCCGCGTTGGTCGGGGCCGGCGAGACGCCGCGTGTAAGCGCCTCGACGTACTGCCCCGTGCCTCCCACCAAGAACGGAGTTCTCCCACGCGATTCGATCTCCTTGATAGCTTCCAGCGCGCCGCGCCGATAGCTCACGACCGAAAACTCGTCGAATGGATCGGCCACGTCGATCATGTGGTGTCTGACGCGTTTCTGCTCGGACGCAGTCGGCTTGGAAGTGCCGATGTCCATGCCGCGATAGATTTGCCTGGAGTCCGCCGCGACGACTTCGCCATCGAAAAGCGGCGCTACCTCCAGGGCCAGATCTGTCTTGCCGGCGGCGGTTGGTCCGACTATGCAGATGAGCGGGGAATCGATCAGCGGAGGTTTGAGTTGCAAGTCAACCAGCCTCGGAGAAACCACTTGTCTGGACGGACGTGATCGAGGTCGCTGATAAAATTGCCGCCGCGCCGGTCGGTTCCGCGGGTACGCGGATTCGGCGGTAGCGGCCGGATTGTTCCAGGCGATGACTCATTTCCGACTATGTGTTCGCGGTGGTGCGGTGACTTGCGGCTTGCCGTTCATACTCTCGTGAGCGGGGGCTTAGCGGATGGCTGTTGAGCGATGACTGAGATTAGCGGATCGACCATCGACGGGTTTCTCGATTCGCTCGCGTCGAGGTCGTCGACTCCGGGAGGCGGTGCTGCGGCGGCGATGACCGCCGCGCTCGGGGCCGCAATTGTCCAGATGGCGTGCAGCTTCGCGATCGGGCGGCGGAAGTACGCCAGTCACCAGGACCAACTCCAAGACGCGTCCGACAGATGTCGAGAAATCCGCTCTCGCGCCATTGAGCTGGCCGACCTCGACAGCCAGGTATTCCAGGAGGTCATGGACGCGTTTCGACTGCCGCGCGACTCCCAAGTGCGGCGTGAGCGTCGTAGGCGGGCAATATCCCAGTCCGCTGAAACCGCGGCGCGAGTTCCTCTGGAGCTCGCGGAGCTTTGTGCGGAGCTGGTCGGTCTTGGAGCCGACGCGGCCGAATTGGGCAATCCCAACCTGGTCGCCGACGCCGTAGGCGGCGCGGCGCTGGCCCGCGGCGCGGTGCGAATATGTGAACTGAATGTGAATTCGAATCTGGAATTGATAAACGACGACAAATTCGTTGCTTCCGCTCGACGGCGTCTGAAACGCGTGGCCGAGGCATCGCAGTCAGCCGACTTCTTGGTCGAGCGCTATCTTCCTAATGATGACTCACCTGAGGACTCCACAGATGACTAGACCAACCTTGATGCTCGGCCGGGCGCCCGCGGACAGATTGATCGATGAGCTGCGCCGGGGCTTCGAGGAGCTTTCGGCGAATTCCGGCCCGGTCACCATGCAGACCATCAAGTGCGGAGAGTCCGCGGCCGTCGCGGGCTACGAGAAGGCCGTGCGCCGCACCTTTCGCCGCGTTGGCGTCACTCTGCGTGGTAGCACGTTTCCTTATGAGGTCGATGACGAGCCTCTGATCGAAGAAATAGACCGGGCGAACGACGATCCGAGCACTCAAGGAGTGCTCCTCTTCGAACCGTTGCCGCCTCACGTGAACGCGGAGCTGGTAAAGAGCCGTCTCTCACCGGATAAGGACGTGGACTGCGTCACGCCGAGACGCTTGGGCGACTTCTATTCGGGGCAGTCGGACGTGGCGCCCGCGACCGCCGCGGCGGTGATCCAGATGCTCGATCATCACGCAATCGCCATCGAGGGAAAGCGGGCGGTCGTGGTCGGACGCAGCAGCGTCGTGGGCCGACCGGCGGCTTTGCTCTTGACGTTCAGGAACGCGACCGTAACCGTTTGCCATACGCGGACGCTTGCGCTCGATGAGGAGCTCAGGCGGGCCGAGATCATCGTGGCTGCGGCGGGCGTGCCCGAACTGGTCACGTCCGACCATGTTTCCGAAGGCGTGGTTGTTGTCGATGTGGGAACCAACTACGTCGAGGGTCGCGTTGTCGGTGACGTACACTTCGAAGGAGTGTCGAAGAAGGCGAAGGCCATTACTCCGGTCCCCAGGGGCGTTGGACCTCTCACGACGGTAATGCTGGCGAGGAATCTCTTTAATCTGGCGTCTGCCGGAGAATAGGATTGCCTACTCGACATCTTTCACGACCCCCGACGGGGAGCGCGGATTGAAGCCCATAGTCGACGTTGCCAAATCAGCGGGAATCAGCCTCGACGAGATCGATCTTTATGGTCGTTTCAAGGCTAAGGTCCATCTAAGCCTGCTGGACCGGCTTGCCGATAGGCCGAATGGAAAGCTGATCCTGGTCACCGGCATCACCCCCACCACCAAGGGTGAAGGTAAGACGACTGTATCTATCGGCCTCTCCCAGTCGCTGCGAAGTTTGGGGAAAAATGTGATCGCGTGCCTTCGCGAACCATCGCTCGGCCCCGTATTTGGAATGAAGGGCGGCGCGACAGGTGGTGGGAAAGCCCGAATACACCCCCACACCGATATCAATTTGCACTTCAACGGCGACTTTCACGCTATTACGTCGGCTCACAATCTGCTCTCGGCGATCATCGACAACCATGTTCACCACGGCAACAAGCTCGGGTTGGATCCCCGCCGGATAACCTGGCGGCGTGCTATCGATATGAACGACCGCGCGCTGACGAATATAGTCACCGGACTCGGCGGTCCCCGCCGCGGCGTTCCCAGGGAGAGCGGATTCGACATCACGCCGGCGTCGGAGATCATGGCGATTCTCTGTCTCTCGCGGGACTTGGACGACCTCAAGCAGCGCCTGGGGCGGATCGTCATTGGTCGAACGTTCAGCGGCGAATCGGTCGCCGCCGCCGACCTGAACTGCCATAACGCTATGGCGCTGCTGCTGCGCGACGCCATCATGCCGAATCTCGTCCAGAACGATGACGGAGGACCTGTCATCGTTCACGGCGGCCCCTTCGCCAACATAGCCCACGGGTGCA
>JAPOVO010000016.1 GCA_026708165.1 Chloroflexota bacterium
ATCGATCCTTCCGGGGGCACACAACGGAACGGTCGCGTTCGACCCGGCTAGAGAAGCCGAAGCGAAAAAACGACTTTCCGAGGCTGAGGGGGGGCTCGCCGGACTCATGCAAGTCGAAGCTGCGGCCAAGGCTAATTTGGTCGAGTCGACTAACGCCGCACGGGCGGCAGTGGACGTGCTGGAAGCGGCTTCAGCGGCCGTAGCCCGAGCCAAAGCCCGTCTGCGTGCGGTGGACGAGGAGATACCTCTGGCGAACAGGCAGCTAAGCTGGTGGAAGTCGGTAACCGACCGGGCCACCGCTGCACTCGAGGAAACCGCTTCCAGGCGGGAGGCGACTCGGACAAGGTTTCTTGAGCTTCATTCGTCGATCGACCCTGCAAGACAAGCCGTCGAGATTGCGGAAGATGCGCTATCGAAAGCCCATGCCGCGCAGCTCGGTGGTCCCAGTGCGCGACTAGAGCTGGAGCGCGAGCGAATCTCCAATTTGACCGAATCGATCGCCCGTGGCGAGGCGGAAATCACAGCGCGCCAACGAGCGCTGGAACGCTTGCAAGCCGACCTAACTGGTGCCAGGAAGGCCGAAGCCGAGGCGGTCGCACAAGCCGACCGCCTGGAAGAACGGGTAACAGAGCTCGAACCGGTTTGCGCAAGCCGGGAAGAAGAGGTGGAGCGCCTGAACACGGAGCTAAGAAAACTCGAGCTTGAACGCGAACGCGCGGCCCTCGAAACCCGTTCCCGCGAGTTCGAGTTGGCGCAGCTCAATACCGCTGTTGCCAACGCCCGTGATCGGTCCGAGTCCGCCCGCCAGCGTATCTCCGAGCTGCAGGAGCGCGCCCGCGAGGAACTTGGCGAGGTGGATCTGAAGCCAAGGAAACTCTCCGGGCCGGTTGGCGAGGTTGTCGCCGAAATTGATCGCCTGCGCCGTTTGGTTCAGGTGATCGGACCTGTCAACCCCCTGGCTCCTAGGCAATATCGGGACGAGGCGCGGCGGGTCGGAAACCTGGGCTTACAGATCGACGACATGGAGAAGTCGGCCGTTGAGTTAAGGAAAATCTCCAACGTACTCGAACGCGCCGTCCGGGGCGAGTTCATGGATGCATTCGAGAAGATGCGGTGCTCCTTCCAGAGATACTTCGAGTCACTGATAGGGGGCGGCGACGCGAGCATGAGTCTTGCCGATCCACAGCATCCAGATTCCAGCGGGATCGAGATTGAAGTTCGAATTCCCGGCAAACGCCGACAGCCTCTCAATGCGCTGTCGGGCGGCGAGAAGGCGCTGGTCTCGGCGGCGCTGTTGTTCGCAATGATCGACTACAAAAGCGGCCCGATATGCGTTCTGGACGAGGTGGACGCGGCGTTGGACGAATCGAATATCCTGCGGTTTCAGACCGTGCTTAACGAATTCAAAGACCGAATGCAGTTGATCCTCATAACCCATAACGCGGCTTCCATCGAACGCGCCTCCTCCGTGTTCGGGGTCGTGATGGCGGCCGACGGAATCTCACAGGTCGTATCGGTTCGGCTCAACGGTGCGGATCGCTCGGGCCTGCGGCGCGAATCCGGGGTGCCTGCGCGGAATTGACCGGTGGTGACCCAGTCCCCGCTTGAGGCGTCCGGCCTGGCCGAGCGTATCTCGCTTCTGGAAGAGACGGGATCGCTCGCCGGCGTTCGTTTCTACAGCTGCGTCGACTCGATCAGTGGCGTCGAATACGAGGCCGCTCGATGGGAATTCGGCGCACACTCCGGCGAGTCTGTCCGAGCGATCATTGACGGACTGCAAAAATGTCAGTCTCTGGACTTTGAAGGCATTCAACGACCGATCGCGTATGAATCGTCGGATGATGGTCTGCTTGTCGTCTCTGAGGCACTGAAAGACCGAGACGCGATACCCACCGGCGGGATCGGCGCTCCGCCTGCGACCGAGCGCACTTTTCACATCGCGCTGGAACTCTCACGAATTGTTGCTTACCTTCATTCGGCGGGCGTCCCGATCTCGGTTTTGCCCGCCACGAGCGTTGCCGAGGTCCCGATGCGCGGCATGGTCTTGAGGTACCCTTGGCTTCTTGCCGCACTGTCGGACCTGGTGCCGGAAGCCGACGAATCTTGGCCCGAACTGGCCGCCGCACTGCCTCCGGAAGTGGTTGGCGGCCGCACGCCCACTGCACGGGCCGGCGTATATGCCGTCTCATATCTCACCCTGTCGATACTCAGTCGGGATGCCACCAGCGGCGACGGAGCTGCCTCGCGGCCTCCGATGCCGCCGGCGCTCGAATTCGTGCTCAAGCGGGGAGTTCATCACAACGCCCGCAAGCGGTTTCGCGACATGCGCGGCTTGGCCGCGGCCCTTGAAGCGACGCGCCCCGGTCGCAGGACTCATTTCTCGCCTGCGTGGCGCTTGCCGATCCCCGACCGTAGGAAATCGGTCAGGCTTAGCCGCTTGCGAGTCTCCCTCCCCAACAGACCAGTACCGGAAAGCGACCGACCCAAAGTCCGGCCTTGGATGGTAGGAGCGGTGATCATCATAGGAATCGTCGCCTTTCTCTTGGTTTTGCCGCGAATTGATAATCCCCTCGTACCGCTCGAGCAGACGATCGAGGAAATCGGCGCGATCTTTTCCGCTGACCGGTCATTGAGCTCGCCGACCGAGGCGGCGGCATCGTCGCTTGTGATCCCCGGTGAGCCATTTCAGATTCCCGACTTCCGCGGCCGTCAGCAGGCTGAAGTACAGATCGAGGCTGAGGCAATGGGACTTGAAATCGAGGTCGCCGAGGAGTTCAGATCCGATGTGCCGGCGGGAGCCGTCATACGCCAGGAGCCTGATCCAGGTACGGTGATAACTGGCGATTACCGGATGACGTTGTTCATCAATCGAGGCGATGCCAACGCCTTTCTGGTTTCCGTGGTCGGCGATACGGCGGGAGAGGCGCGCGACGTTCTGGAGAGCCTGGGGTTCCTCGTTCTGGAAGTGCCCGTATTCGATGAAGAAAAGCCGCCCGGCGAAGTGGTCGGTCAGAACCCGGCAGGTGACCAGATTCTCTCCAAGGGGCGCCAGGTCATCCTGGAAGTGAGCCGGGGACCGGAGCGGATCGTTATCCCCTCCCTTGTCGGTCTATCCGAAGCCGGAGCAGTGCAGCGGGCAACGGACGCGGGACTCAACCTCCGGTCCGAATTCGAGATCGAGGCCCCGGCAGGCTTTCCTCCCGGAGCGGTCTACGCGCAGGAGCCCGCGGCAGGGTCGCTGACTGAACCGGAGGCCGAGATCGTAATCACCGTATACCGGCCCGAACCCGTAACCGTGCCGCGTGTTATCGGCATGGACCCGGATGAGGCATTTGCGCTTTTGATTTCATCGGGACTAACCGTCCGCTCACTGGTCGAGCGTGAATCGGCGGACGCCACGGAGCGAACGGTCGTCGAGCAAGTCCCGTCTTCTGGAATTAAGGTCGCCAGAGAGTCTGGTATAAGTCTGATCGTGGAACGCCCGGCGCTAACCCCCAGCCCATTGCCGACCGCAACTCCGTGACACGCTGATCGCACTAGTCGCCGCACTCGGGTTCTCACCGCTATCCCTGCGGCTAGAATCTAGCGGAACTCGCTAGGAATCGAGCCGGGAGAACCGCATTGCCACAACTTGCCATCGCGGGCGGCAGCCCTGTCAGATCGAGTCCATATCCCACGTGGCCCGTTGTCTCACAGGCGGATGTTGAGGCGGTGACGCAAGCTATCCGCGACGGCGAATGGGGCCGTATGGCTGGCTCACACGCGCTCGACTTCGAAAGGGAGTTCGCCGCATATCAGGGGGCTGAATATTGTCTGGCGCTCAACAGTGGGACCTCGGCTCTCGAAATCGGCCTGCTGGCCATCGGAATCGAACCCGGCGATGAGGTAATTCTCTCTCCCTACACGTACATCGCTAGCGCCACTGCCATCCTCATGGCTGGCGGCGTGCCGGTATTCGTCGACATGGATCCCGACACTTACAACATCGATCCCTCAAAAATCGAGGCCGCGATAACCGACCGGACAGCCGCGATAATGCCCGTCCATTTTGCGGGTCTTGCCTGCGACATGGGGGCCATTGGCGAGATTGCCCGCAGGCACGGACTAAGAGTCATTGAAGACGCGGCTCACGTGCACGGCGGCAAATGGAACGACGCCGGACTCGGAACACTAGGAGATGCCGGAGCGTTCAGCTTTCAATCGAGCAAAAACCTGAACTCCGGCGAGGGTGGCGCTCTGCTGACCAATGACCGTGAAGTGTTCGCGCGGGCTATTGACTATCACGACGTTTGGACAGGCGGTCTGGTTGAGCGTGGAGGCGATGCCGGGGGCGGCAGCTTCCGTGCCGGAGCCAGATGGGACTTCCCGTTTGCCTGCCACAACTTTCGCATCAGTTCCTATACCGCGGCGTTGCTAAGGTCTCAGCTAAGCAAGCTGGAGCCCCAGACCGTCACCCGTACCGAGAACGGCAAGTATTTGATCGACTTGATTGATCAGACGGAGGGATTGGCAAACTTGCGGCGCGACAGCTTCGCCACCCGCGACTCACACCACCTCTTCCTCCTCAAATACAAGAAGGAATCGTTCGACGGTCTGCCTCGAGAGATGTTCGTTGAAGCCCTAAAGGCCGAGGGAATCCCCGCCAGCCTCGGATATCCGCGCGGATGTCATGAGCAACCGCTGTTTCTGAAGCCCGAAGCCTATCTCTCCCGATTCTGGCCTCGAGGACCGCGTGGCGAGGTCGACATCGATTACGCGTCGATGAGCTGTCCGAACGTGGAATATCTTTGTCGCAACGAGACCGTATGGTTGCCCCAGTACGCGTTGCTCGATACCAGTCGCGGCATGGAGCAGATCGTCGAGGCTGCGGACAAGATACGCGCGCACGTCGGGGAGCTCGCGAGCGCCGAGGTTTCGGTATCGCCCTGAGAACCCGCGCCGGGTTGAGAGCGCTTAGACTAGCCGCTCTTGTAGTTCCCCTGTTGCTTGCGTCGTTTACCGGCGTGCTGCCAGTTGGCGCAGGCGCGCCTCCCTGCGCCGTCGATTATCCCGTAGCTAACGGCCACTTTTATTCGCAGACCGGCGAGGATACCGGACGCGGCTTCATGGTTCTCGACGATCACGAAGCGAGGTTTTGGACGGCATTCCAGAACGAAGGCGGTATACCCACGCTCGGCTTCCCGGTATCGAGCAGGTATCGATTCAAGGGCTTGCCGACCCAGGCGTTCCAGAAAGCCATTCTCCAGTGGGACAGCGCCAAGGGAGGCGTCAACTTTCTCAACACACTCGACGAACTGAGTCTGGCCGGGCGCGATCCGGAACTGCTTGCGTTTCGTCAAACACCCCCCCACATCGCGCTGATCGAAGATGCCGGCCTCAATCCGGCGACCCCCGAGGGCTTTTCGAAGATTGTTCAAAACCACCTCCAGATCCTTACGCAGAACCCGGCCATCCAGGAAAGGTTCGAGTCTGAAAGCCGGTGGCTCGAACTCTATGGTCTGCCCGTTTCTTACGCGGACTTCGGACCGGTACAGGTCCTGCGCGCCCAGCGGCAAGTGTTTCAGGTCTGGACGGTCGACGACGGTGGGGGGCCTAAAGGAGTACCCGTCCTGGCTAACTCGGGGGACGTCGCCAAGGAATTCGGACTCATTCCGTCAGACGCGATCTCGCCTGTTGAGCCGCCGGATGGAATCGAAACCGGCGAGCTGACGTTAGAGTTGGTTTCGTCTCAGGTCCGCCAGGGCGACGTCCTCGTCGTAAGAGTTCTCGGAAGCTCCGGGCCGGTCACGATTTCGCTCGGCTCGATCGTCGCTCCGGCGGTTTGCGACGCCGGGGAAATGAGAGCGCTCTTGCCGATATCAAGCATCTCCGAGCCGGGGAACCATACGCTCCAGGCAAAAGAGGGCGTGTTTGCGGCGCCTGTCGAGTTTGTCTTCTCCGTGACTCCGGTCGACTACCCGTTCGAACGGCTCTATCTGTCCCCTGAGGTCGAGAGTTTGCTCACTCCTGAAGACATTCAGGCAGAGAGAGCTTTGCTCGAGTCGATTTTTGGGACATTTACGACCGAGCGCCGCTGGGACGGGCCTTTCATCATTCCCGCCTCGGGACCCCCTACGTCCCCGTTCGGCGAGCGCCGCATTTATGGAGACAGCGGACTTTACGACTATCACGGAGGCCATGACGTTGCCGCGCCCACAGGCACTCCCGTCTTCGCATCGCAGAAGGGGGCCGTCGCCTGGGCCGGCCCGCTGAAAATCCGCGGAAATACAGTCATAATCGACCATGGCCGCAGCGTGTTTTCCGCCTATCTCCACCTTTCCGAGATTAACGTCAAGGTCGGCGACCAGCTCGAAACAGGTGATCTGCTAGGGGCGGTCGGAAACACTGGCCTCTCCACGGGCCCGCATCTTCACTGGGAAATAAGAGTTCTCAACGTACCGGTCGATCCATTGCCGTGGACGCAGCCGGGACCGCTCACGCGCTAATTCGAGTCTATCCGTCTCCTAGCAAAATGAGCTCAGATCATGGATGCCGGTATCAACGGCCTAGTTCCCGCTGCCGCTGGTCAGGTCCCGCTTGTTGAACACCCAGATCGCTCCCCCGATCAGAACAACGAAATAGAGCGTCAGAAGTCCGGCAGCCGGCCAGGGATCCAGCCACGTGCCGCCCGGCGGCGGTTGCCCCCCCTCGACATCGATCCAAACCGTCAGTCTACTGGAGAATAGAACGCTCTCCGTAAGTCTCGTCGGGAAGTACTGGGCGACTTTTCCGAGCGTGTCGCCAAACCCTATAAACAGGTTCGCGACTATCTGCTCAACGACTACGAAAGCGAGGCCCACGCCGATACCGGCGCCTCCCGACCTCAGCAGGCTGGCGGCGGCGAATGCAATTGCGACGTAGATCATCAGCACGGCGGTAGTGCGGAGCCAGTCGAGGAAAAGATCGAGCCAGAATCTGTCGGGAAACACAGGATCGAACGCGCCGATCGTCAGGTCGCCGAGAATCATTAGAGCCGCACCCACGATCAGAAAGGCGGCCGTTCCGATAACGATGGTAAGCATCGCCGCAATGAGCTTTGCGAGCATGAATTGAGTTCGCGAAGGCCCCCTGGCCAGAGCCAGGCGCAGCGTGCCCCAACCGTACTCGGAACCTACCAGCAGCGAGACGAGCACGATGACAAGGTAAAGCGCGGACTGGGCCTCCATGATCTGAAGGAAGCCGAACCCGGTCGGAAACCGCATGGCCGCGTCCATCTGCATGAATTCGGGGGAATCGGCTCCCGCGGTGCTCTTGATGAGCACGCGCACGCCGATAAACATGAAGGCCAGGAACGCCACTACGATTCCGAAACATATCCAGGTAACTACGCGTTTTCGAGTCTTTAGAAGTTCGACCGATACAAGCGGCGGAATGATTGGAAGTTCGGCTGATAGACGGTTTAGCACGTTAGTTTCCACTTTCTTCTTCCGAGGCATCGTTGCCGGTGACCTCGAGGAACACGCTTTCAAGGTCTGAGCTTCTCACCCCGGACCCAGAGACGAC
>JAPOVO010000046.1 GCA_026708165.1 Chloroflexota bacterium
CGGGCACGTGCAGATGTACACGGCTCTTCTCGAACAAGTTGGGCTGAAATCCGAACTCTTGCGCCTTGGCTCTGGCGTACGATCTAGCAGCCTTTGCCGACTCTTCCATTACGTCGCTGAGATTACCCGTGCAGGTGAATCCGGCCTTGCCTTCAGTCCAAGCCGCCTCGATATGAAGCACCTCACCGCCAAACTGCGTCACGGCGAGACCGTTGACCACTCCGACCATATCGTCGTGCCGTTCATCCTCTGGGAGGTATTTGGGCTTGCCGACCAGGCGTTCGAGCTGTGATTGGGAAATCCTCGCCGACTTGGTCTTGCCCTCAGCCAGACGGCGCGCGACCTTCCGGCATACCTTTGCGAGCTCGCGCTCGAGATTTCGCACACCCGCCTCGCGCGTGTGCGTTCGCGTGAGCCACCGTATCGCGGCTTCACCCATGACCATCTGATCTTTCTTGATGCCGTGCTCGCGAAGCTGCCGGGGCAGCAGATAGCCCCGCGCAATGTGAAGCTTCTCTTCTTCCGTGTAACCGGAGAGTCGTATGATCTCAAGCCGGTCACGGAGAGTCGGCGGTATAGCGCTCGCGTCGTTGGCCGTGAGGATGAAGACCACGTTGGACAGGTCATAGCCAAGCTCAAGATAGTGATCCGAAAACTTCGAATTGTGCTCTGGATCGAGTACTTCGAGCAGAGCCGATGAAGGATCGCCGCGAAAATCGCGCCCAATCTTGTCGATCTCATCGAGAACGAACACAGGGTTCGTCGTTCCCGCCTGCTTCATTCCTTGCAGTATTCGTCCGGGGAGCGCTCCGACATACGTTCGGCGGTGGCCTCTAATCTCAGCTTCGTCCCGGACCCCGCCGAGCGATATGCGCACGAACTTCCGGCGCAGCGCGCGGGCTATCGACCGGCCAAGGCTGGTCTTGCCCACGCCCGGCGGACCTGCCAAACAGAGGATCGGACTGCGCAGCGAGGAGGACAGTCCGCGCACGGCCAGATACTCAAGGACGCGAGTCTTTACCTTGGAGAGTCCGTAGTGGTCCTTGTCCAAGGTCCGTCGGGCGCGCTTGAGCGATATCTTCTCGGGCGGGGCTTCCCCCCAGGGAAGCTCCAAAAGCCAGTCAACATAGGTGCGAATAACGCCTATTTCCGGCGATGCGGGGGGAGTGGCTTCGAGCCTATCGACTTCCTTCAGAGCCTTCTCGCGCACATGCTCGGGCATGGACGATGCCTCGATCGCCTCTCTCAATTCCGTGGAGTCCTCAACCTGTCCCGTCGAAATCCCCAGCTCGCGTTGAATGGTCTTCAGCTGCTCTCGGAGGTAGAACTCCCTTTGAACCTTCTCTATCCCGTCCTGGATCTTCGACTGTATGCGCCCCTTGACATCCAGGATGTGGTTTTGCTCGGAGAGATGCACGCTGGCTTCGTACAGCCTGTCGTAGACATCGACCATCTCGAGAAGCTTCTGACGCCGCCGCACTCGCATCGGAGCGTGATATCCCACCAGATCGGCCAGCCATCCCGGATCGGAAACTCGTTTGGCGACGGCGACGACCTCTGGGGAGAGGCCGTTGCTCTTTTCGGCGTATTCGTGCACCTGATTCGCGACCATCCGGCGTAGCGCTTCCAATTCGATGGATTCACGTCTGACTGAAGGCAATTCGACGGTGGTCGCGAGTATCCCGCCCTCGTACTCGCCGACTTCAAGAAGTTCGACCCGTTCCAAGCCCTGAAACAGAACCGAAAGACCACCGTCCGGCACCTTGTACTTACGCACGATGCGCGCCGTGGTCCCGACCGAATAGAGACCCGACGGTTTTGGTTTCCGGCGATCGCGGCGGCGCTGCGTGGCCAGCACAACGATTCCGTCGTGCCTCTCGGCCTCTTCAATCGCCCACAGCGACCCCGGACGGTTAACATGAAGCGGAATGGAGACTTTGGGGAATGCCACCGTCTTGACCAGTGGCACCACCGGTAGTTCGGAGATAGCGCCAGTTGTCGCTACGACGTCTTGCTCGAAAGCGTCGACAGCCGACTGGCTTTCCTTCGAACCGGATGCGTCAGATTTAGTCATACCAATACATTCAAACCGAGATTTCAGCTTTCATATGGTATAAGTTGAGTGTTGTCTTGTCAACTTACATCTAGCCGTTTATCGTAGATATTGTGGTGCGACGAGTAAATCAAGACATCGGCAGCGTCCGAATGGCATTGCTTCGGCTGAATCGGCATTATGCGGCTTCGGCTGTCAGCCTGTTGATTGTCCGTGGCAATTAAGACCGGTCAATCTCGGGAGATCGAACGGCCCATTGCATCCAGACGCTCGCGCCGACAATTCGTTCAGTCCGTCGTCGGACTCGCGGGCGCAGCGCTCCTAGGCGGCTGCGACCAAAGCGAAACTTCCGAGCGCACGATGCAGCCCACGGCCCGGTCGGTGGCGACCAGCCCGCCGCGCAGAATTGGACTCACTCTCACCGGCTGGCCATTTCGTCAAGACCTGCTTCACATCACGCTCGAAGCTTTTCGCTCACAGAACCCGCTTATTGACGTCGAGTTCATGGAGGTGCTCAACGACTACCGGGTCAGACTCGACGAATTACTCGTAGCTTCACCCCCTCCGAACGTCGTCCAGGTCAGGGAGGGGCAAGCCGGGGCATGGTGGTCGCGGGGACTAATCCGACCGCTTGAAGAAATCCCTGCGTTTTCGGATCTCGCCAGCCGCCTCAAGCCTGCCGCGCGCGCCGCGATAGGCCCGGGGAACTCGATCGCCGGGTTGCCGTTCTATTCCGACGTGATGGTTCTTGCTTACAACCGGTCGATGATCGACCGCATAGGCGGACGTCCTCCAGACACGTGGGAGGAACTTTCGTTCTTCGGCCGCGAGCTTCGCGACAGAGGGATATCGACCAGCCCGTTTTCACTGAACCTCTCTCCGAAGGTCAACGCTAATCTGCCATGGTGGGCGATGCTCTTCGCGAGCGGCGGCCGCCTGCTCTCGAATGACGGTTCCGCAAGTGGAACGGATTCCGCCGTCCGCCTCTTGACAATTCTCCGCCGGATGTTCGTGGAGGACCTAGTCATCGACCCCAGCGTCAACGTGACAACGTATTCGGCCATCACATCGGGCGACCATGCCTTCGCTTTGGTTGGCACGTACACGGCCCGTCGATTCGCAGACGCGAGAGACAATCTTGGAGGGCCGGATATCGGGTTCGCGACGGTCCCCGGACTTGACGGCCCGGGGACGGGCACAGTGAGCTGGACGCCCTTCTACGCCATCCCGGCCGGCGCCGGAGAAGTTGAGTCATCCGCACTGCTTGCGCTTCACCTCGGGGGCGTCGATGGACGCGGCGAGTTCTTTTCGGCCCGCTTCTGGGCACAGAACGAGGGGCTTCCACCCGCCTATCCGGAGGTGCTTGAGGACTCCAGAGTCAAGGACACCGTCGGCAGTTGGATCGACCTCGACTTCCTTGATCGCGTCCAGTCGATGGGGAGGCCGCCCGACGGCATCTGGCAACCATGGTTCGAGACGTGGGAGCACTGGGCCCAGGACGAAGTCTTGCGGGCGCTATGGGGAAGATCGAACCCGGAAGACGCTGTTCGCGCGATTCTGGAATCAGCGAGCGCCCTTCGAGCAAAGTTCGGCAGCCAATAGCAGGTTTTCCGCCCCGTGGTGTCCGGCGGCACAATCCCGGCAGCTTTTGGTCCTGCACCAGCGCCGATATATGTTCAGCATCCCTTGCTGGCGCGCCGCCCGGCTCACGCCTTCAAACTCGACGGCTCCGGTCAAGCTCGCCATGTAGCGGGTAAGCCTGTTAGAACTCACCGGACCTATTGAGAAATAGAGATCCTGCAGAGATGCGATCAACGAATCATCTCCGCGGGACCGCGCCATGCAGACAGCCATCGGCATGGCGACGTTCACCACGATCTCTCGGGCTCGGCTCGTTCCCAGTAGCGCAGCCGAAGATGTTTGCGTCTGGCGCCCGAAGTCGATTCTCTTGGCCCAATAGTCGCCGGGTGTGACCGGCGCCAGGAACGGCTTTTCCAGATATTCCGGCGCGCCTCGCTGAATGGCGTCCGCAGCGCTTTTGAGCAGCGCTTCGCTAGGTGAGCGGTGCAGATGGGTGGAGAATATCCTGCAAGCTGCGGCGATTCGCCGCGTGGGCCAGTTGCCCGGTCGCACGCCATGAAAGCGCCACGCCTCTGGGTCTAGGGACGGGAAGGACAAGGTCTCCCAGATCCCAGCAAGGCGCTTGCTTTGCTCATCATCGCAATATGGTCCATCGTCTCCTGCTCGTTGCACGGGCAAGAGACCGGCCGTCCCGAACATCACCGACTCAGCAACCAGCAATTGCTCCGTCCCTGGACCGGCGAACGACTTGAGAGTCTCCCAGGTCAACAGCTTTGCAAGAGCGCGGAACGGCTCGCGATTTTGCGAATAACCAAGCGCGTCCAGTACGCGACCGTAAAAAACCTGGTCCTCCGACGCGACTTCGACGTCCGCCTCGCAGGCATAAGACTTTTCGAGGACCCTTTGCCAGCCCTGCAAGGCCAGCATAGTCACCACGGGGTTCCGTCCCGCAGACCTGAAGTTATCGACGCAAGGCCAGTCGCCGCCGGATACCGGGTTGCCACGCGCCGGCAGGTCGCGAATCGATATCTTGGAATCTAGCGCGATCGTGGGCGGACCTTTGAACTCAGGCCCCGGTTCACTCCAGGCCACGTGCAATACCACACGCGAATAAGCGCTGTCGCCGTCGTGGCCGTGACGAAACCAATCGTTCGGGTCTACGTGGACCTCAAGGTCTCCAACTAACGCCGGTCCGCCGTCAAAGCTGATAATGGCGTCCTCAATGTCCGGACCGGCGCCGGGCGACCGCCGTCCGCCGTAGACGACTTCCACCGGCCTGCCCAGGTGGTCCGTCAGATTGGTGAGCGAGTGAGAGTTTTCCAGCCAGTAAGACTCGACCCGAGCCTCAAGTTGTGTCGGATTACGTTCTCGCCTGTTCATTCACCAATCGTAGACGGGTACGAAGCCAGGCGATTTCCCAAGGACGACCGTGAGGGCCATCTCCATGGCCGGCCGGCGCGCGCAAACGGGCGCTACGTTGTCTCCGGCAGGGCAAAGCGCAGGTTTCGCACACGGTTTTGTTGGAGAGCCGTAAAATCTGGTCGTGACTATTTGCATCGTGGTTGATGATCCAACATGACCGGTGAGGCCGCCGTCCAGGCAAAGCTGGAGCAGGTATATGCCTGGCTGGTCAGAGAATATGGCACGCCGGTCAACGAACGCCGCCGAGGACCGCTCGACGAGTTGATCGGCGCGATTCTCTCCCAGCACACGTCGGGTATTAACAGCCGTAGAGCCTTCGAGTCTCTTCGAGCAACATTCCCGTCCTGGAGCGACGTCGCCGAGGCCTCCGAGGAGGAAATAGCCGACGCGATCAGGTCCGGCGGTCTGGCAAACCAGAAGGCGCCGCGAATCAAGAACATATTGACCGAGGTGTTGGGTGAATCAGGCGAGGAAGACCTCGGATGGCTGGCCGGCGCCGATATCGACGCGGCGCGGGACTACTTGGTCTCGCTCCCGGGTGTTGGCATCAAGACCGCGGCATGCGTCCTACTGTTCTCGCTGGGACGCCGGGCCTTTCCAGTGGACACTCACGTTCAGCGCCTGGCTCGGCGGCTGGCTCTGGTTCCCGACTCGTGGTCGCCCATCAGGACGCAGCAGTATTTGGAGTCGGTCGTGCCGAAGGCGCGCATGTATCCGTTTCATATAAATCTGATCCGCCACGGCCGGACGGTTTGCCGAGCGAGGCGTCCCAGATGCGGGCGGTGCGGGTTGCGGTCCGTTTGCGTCCATTACGCCACTGAGATGGCCCCCGCGGAAGACATTTCGGCCTAATGCCGACATACGACTACCAATGCCGTAATTGCGGGAAACGGACTTCCAGGCTATTCCGATCGTTCGCAGCGGTTCACGATTTTCCGTGCCCGGGCTGCGGCGAGTTTGAGTTGGAGCGCAAGATTTCCAAGGTGGCCGTGATTCGCGGATCAGCCCGGTCGGGGGACGACGGATTCGACAGCGGGTTAGAGTCCGGCCTTGAGCAGGAAGATCCACGGGCCGTCGCCCGGATGGCGCGCAGCATGGCGCAGGAAATGGGCGAGGAAATGCATCCCGGTTACGACGAGCTGCTCGGTCGGATGGAAGCCGGGGAAACACCGGACGAAGAAGAATTCGCGGCTCTGGACGACGCGGAGTCCGACGATTTCAGGGACTCCGTTTAGTGCGGATGGCTGCCTAACATGGCCGACGGTAAAGGTCTGCCGTTCGATCTCCTGGCGTTGGACGTCGACGGGACGATTTGCGACTACTCGTCACGCATCGGCGACAGGACGAAGCGAGCCATCCAAACTGTCGAAGCACGGGGAGCGACCATCGTCATCGCCACGGGCCGGCGGTGGCCGACTGCGATCCGGGTTATCGAGCCGCTCGAAGTCTGCCGATACTTGATTCAAAGCAACGGCGCGGTAGTTAGACGGATTGCAGACAAGGCGGTTCTCAACAGCCGATTCATTCCCCATGAAACCGCGGCAGAGTTGTTCGCTCTCTTTCGCGCCAATGGCGTGATCGGCGTGTGGTATGACATTCCTGGCCGCAGCCATAAGCTGTTCGTCGACGGCGAAACTTCGGCGAACCGCCAGCTACAGCTTTATTCGTCCTCGAATCCGCCCGCATTCGTCCGGCTCGACAGCTTCAGCCACCTGGCGGACGCCATGCATCTTGTCGTGTTTGGCGAAGAATCCGCGCTTCATTCCGTATTAGCCGAGCTGGAAGCCACCCACTCGGACACGGTCCGGGCAATCCAATGGCAGAGCCCCAGGCTGGAAGGGCTAGTGCTGGAGGTGCTGGCAAAGGACGCATCGAAGGGATGGGGGCTCGCCTGGCTGGCCGGTCAACTCGGAATAGACCGCGACCGTGTCATCGCCATAGGGGACGACGTGAACGATATTGAAATGTTGCGATGGGCGGGAACAGGAATCGCCATGGGCAACGCGACCGGTCCGGCCAAAGCGGCGGCGGACTTAGTAATCGGCCATGTGGACGAAGGCGGGCTTGCGGAGTACCTGGAGTCCGTCTTGTGAACGGAAGGGCCTAACTAGACCGAAGTCTCGCCAAACCAAAGAGGCTTCGCGCCGGTCGCATCACGGAATCGCGGCGAGCGCCTCCTTCGGATCACGCACGAGATTCTCGCTATTGAATGTCTGGTAAACGATCTCACCTTCGGGGTCGACCACCACGGTCAGACGGTCGTCGGTACCGACCTCGGCATTCCAGCAGCCGTACAAGTCGCCTGCCGCGTGGTTGGGAAAGTCGCTGAGAAGGTGAAAGTGAGCGGGCAGATTCCATTGCCCGGCGAACACCTTGTGCGCA
>JAPOVO010000376.1 GCA_026708165.1 Chloroflexota bacterium
TCGGGATTATCAGGGGTAAAGAAGACCACCTCTCCATTGTCGTCGAAATCAAAGGGGTAGCTTGTTGCGAGCGCGCGCTTTCGTGATGCCATACGAGTGATGGCACCTGCTGCGATGTCCTCGCGACACCTGATCTCTGCGTCAACACTACTGAACTCAGACTCGGCCGAAAGCTCGAGGGCATCGACGATATCTTCACTGAAAGACTGCCTTTCTGCCGAGAAGACGGCCTTGAGTTCGAGGTAGTCGGCAGCGAGGTCCAGATCGGGTGGACGGTTGCCTTCGAATTCGTCGCCAGGAAGATAGAGCGCTTGGTTCATTCACTTTCCATCGCGACGTTCCGCATTTTCTTTTTCATCCAATCATGCATTGCCTGCGCCGTCTCAGAGACGTCTTCCGCAATGCCCACAAGCACCTCGTCTCGGCCGTCAAATCCGCGCAAGTTGTTAGATGCCTCACGAACTTCCCGTCTCGCCCTCAGTAATGCCTCGGCGAATTTTCGGTCGGCCGGTTGTATGCTCGCGAGCGCTTCAGCGAGCATCCTTGTTGTTCTCAGTACCGTTAGTCCTTCGCTGCTCGCGAGCACCTCTCCCAGGTTCTTGATGTCAGGGTTTTGTGACTGAACTACTGGCTCGATACCGTCTTCCTTTGACCCATATAGCCACCTTAAGACCTCGCGTAAGTGACCCAGTTGTTCGCGGGGAACAGGGTTCGGGCTAGGGTCGTAGCGGGACCAAGCGGCACCTAGGTTCAGAAACTGCATGTATTGCGCGCGAGATAATGCCGTGTAGAGATGCGAGAAGTTGAACCGGGGGATTGCCCTATCAGCGATTTGAAAGATACCCTCAGTATCCGCTTGCTCTAGCACGTAAATCGCATTGACCATCCGCTTGATCGTATCGTGCCGGTCGCCGATCCTACTGGCTATATCAGCGAGCGAAACGTTGCCACTCCGATACCAGTCAGCGGCGAATCTGGCCTTGGCGTAAGACCCCCACTTCGCAGCGCCGTTAATGTGTTTGAACCCGATGAAGGAACGTGCATCCTCACGCGCTGTTACGCGGTAGACCGAAACGTGATCAAGCGTGCTTTTACGTTCGTCCGAAATGTCGGGTAGCGCAATCTTGACTCGCTCTCGTGCAAAGACGCGGTCGGCGAGATCCGGTTCCCGAAACAGTCGTATTGCGGCCAGACGGCGGTTACCTTCAAGTACGACTAGACTGCCACTCTCTTCCAAGACGATAAGAGGTTCAATGTCGAGGTAACCGTTGGCCGCGATCGATTCGAGCAACTCACCAAGGTCTTCTGCCCGGTAGAGTTGCGCGATGATTTGCTCCTGAGTTGTCTCGCCACCTACGTTTACTAGGCGCGGATTTCCGTGATCTAACACCAGCCACTGAACCGGTACAGTGGCAACCGATTCCACAGGTGCCTCAATCGGTGATCTGACCACGCTATTCACTGACGCCATATCTGCGAGCAGAGGCTACGCTGTTCACAAGTTCGATCCTAAGCCGTCCTAGGGGTCACCGTCGTCAAGAGGATGATTAAGATTATATGGCTCTGTTTTTTGTTGAGCTTTTGTACTGATCCGATGCTTCGGGAACTGCGGAACAGGCGATCAAAGGTGGAAAGGTATGGGCAGGAACACCACATATGCGATGTTACTGGCAGGGCAGATGTAGCGTTGTCTGTGCTCGAGTCGATCTAACTGATTGACCCGAAACCCGCTTAGTAGTTCATTAACCGAGCCATAGGGAACCCATCTCATGACACTCCACATCACCGAAGACGAGGTCAACCGGCTCCTCGACATGCCGGCCGCGATTGACGCGGTCGAGCAGGTCTTTCGCTTTCAGGGCGAGGGGCTTGTCCACAACGTCCCCCGCCGCCGCGCCGTCGGCAAGTCGATGGTGCTCCACCTGATGGGCGCCGCCGTCTCGCCGCTCGACCGCGTCGGCTTCAAGGCCTACACAACCGGACCCTCCGGTGTGCGCTTCGTCATCAACCTCTACCGCGAGAGCACCGGCGAACTCGACGCCGTGATAGACGCCGGGCGGCTCGGCCAGCTCCGCACCGGCGCTGCCAGCGGCGTGTCGGCCAGGTACATGGCGCGCGAGGACGCAAAGATAGCCGCCATCATCGGCAGCGGCTATCAGGCCCGAACGCAGCTTGAGGCCATCGCCCACGTCCGGAAGCTATCCAAGGCCTACGTGTTCAGCCGCGGCCCCGAGAACCGCGCCGCGTTCGCGGCCGAGATGTCCGAAAGCCTCGGTCTCGAAGTCGAGCCGGTTGACGATGCCGAGACTGCCTGCGAACGGGCCGACATCATCGTCGCCGCGACCGACAGCGCTACCCCCGTCGTAGAGGGAGACTGGAT
This sequence comes from Chloroflexota bacterium, assembly GCA_026708165.1. Classification (GTDB taxonomy): domain Bacteria; phylum Chloroflexota; class UBA11872; order UBA11872; family VXNJ01; genus JAPOVO01. The sequence continues at coordinate 2,381 of JAPOVO010000376.1, forward strand.
CGCCCCAGGCGCTCACGTCGCCGCCATGGGCGCCAACCGCATCAGCGCCCGCGAGCTGGACGACGCGGCCATGGGCGGCTTCGATCTCATCGCCGTGGACGATGTCGAGCAGTCGAAGATCGAGTCCGGCGATCTTTCCGGCGCGGTCGACAACGGGGTTATTTCCTGGGACGAAATCGTCCATCTGGGCGATATCGTCGCCGGGCGCGTGCCGGGGCGGAGCTATCGTAGCCAGATGACGCTCTTCAAGTCGCTGGGCATCGCCCTTTGGGACGTCGCCGCCGCTCACTACGTGTACGAACGCGCCATTCAGGAAGGCGTTGGCACCGAGCTGGCCTCCTTCGGGAGCTGAACTCGTCGCAGACGTCGCAAGGTAATATGCGTACTTGGGCCGCGCCCGGTTCCGGGATCGAGCCAGCCCCCATCGTCTAGAGGCCTAGGACAGCACCCTTTCAAGGTGCAGACAGGGATTCGAATTCCCTTGGGGGCGCCCCGAAAGAGCCTAAAATCAACGATGGTGACACAGGTTCGATGCACATCGCGCGGCAGGCGACTTAAGTGACGACCGTCTATAAAGCTCGTCGTCTGCTGGCCGGGCTGGCTGTGGTCGCGGTTCTCGCGCCGGCCATCGTCGCCTTCATCGCCGTGCAGATAGGCGTTCACACGCCATCCGGCCACTTTCATCACCGCCACGTCCACTTCGCTCCCGATGCAAGCGGGTCGCTGGAAACAGCCCATGCGGCGCATAACCATGAGTCTGGGCCCTACTCCAGGGGTCAGGACCAACAGTCAGGCGAGATCCCTGGATTTGGATTGGGGCTGTTCGCGCTCGCCCCCTACGCGATCGTGATAGCCGCCGTCTTCGTGTTCGCGGGCAATCTGGCCCTCCGTAGCCGTTTGAGCTACGGACTCTCGCTTCCGCTTCCGCTTCCACCGCCCCGCACGCAGCCGATCTCCATCTCTTAACGGCCGCGGCTATCCGCCGCGAGGCGGCGGCTCCGGTCTTGTGACACCCCCCCTTGTCGGGAGGCCGTCACCGAAACTCAGTCCAGTTATTCAGGAGGTTTTATCCACCAATGAGTGTCATGCACTCAAAGCGGCCAGTGTTGTTGGCAATCGCCTTGCTCGTAACTCTGGCCATTGCTCCAGCCGCCCTCGCACACGAGGGCCGGGAAGTAAGCGATCTCAGCTTCGTCGTTGGATTCGCCGAGGAACCGGCGCTGGAAGGCCAGCCCAATGCGGTCTTCCTGCGGGTGACGGCAAAAGGCGGCCAGGACATGTCGGACGGTCATGCCGACGACTCCCACGAAGACGCGCACGACGCCCAGATAGCCGCCGACAGTCACATGAGCGTCTCGATCAGTCTGGAACAGGACGCAATGACTGGCGCCAACTTGACCATAGTTACCGACGGCTTCATCTTCACGGCGGAGAACGTCAACAAACCGCACGTATCCGGCGAAGGGCACGCTCACGTCTACGTCAACGGCGTCAAGGTCGGCAGGCTCTATGGACCGTCCATACACCTGGACAAGATGAAAGCCGGCATGAACGAAGTCCGCGTCACCCTCAACGCCAACACCCACGAGGAATACACCTGGAACGGCCAGCCCGTCGCAGCCACGGCCACGATTCATGTCGAAAAGGGCGGAGACGGGTACGCTGAGCCTGAAGGCATGTCGATGGCCGGAGACGGGGGCGGCCACGGCCACGTGGTCGCGGTCCCCGTCGAGGGACTGGCGAGTTCGCTCCAGGTCGAGGTCACGCATCTTGCCTCCAACAGCTCGACCACCCTTCAGCTCACCCCCAAATTCGGCGAGCCGGGGTCCTACGAGGCGGTCTTGATCCCAACCGCGCCCGGCAAGTACCGCTTCAGGTTCTTCGGTGAGATCGGAGGCCAACCGGTCGACGAGGCGTTCGAGTCGGGCGAAGGTACTTTCGACGAAGTCGTGGCCGCTGCCGACGTCCAGTTTCCGTTGAAGGTCGCCTCGCTTAGAGAGCTGGAAGGCGTAACCCGCTCGGCTCAGGACGCCGCGGTCAGCGCCGGCGACGACGCGTCATTCGCAAGCACGCTCGCGATCGTCGGGATCGTCGTCGGAGCGATTGGCGCCGTCGCGGGCGCGGCGGGACTGGCCGCCGCAGTGCGTAGCCGGTCTCGCGGCTGATCGGAAGGCCCTTGTGAGAGGTCGGTCATGAAGGCGGTTGTCCGTCCGGCGTGCGCCGCCGTGGCGGCAATTGTCGCAATGCTTTTGGCGTGGGCGTCGGCAGGCGCTCACGCCAATCTGCTTAACGCCTTTCCGGCCCCGGGCGAGGTCCTGGAGCGGCCCACCGACACCGTATACATCGAGTTCTCCGAATCGCTCGTAGCGTCGTTCAGCAGCATCGACGTGCTCGACACCAACGGCGTTAGCGTGATCGCTGCCCCCAGCGAGGTCGATCCCGCCAATCCGATCGCCATGCGGGTAACCCTGAACGACCTGCCCAACGGCACTTACGTCGTCGTCTGGCGAACTCTCTCCACCGTCGACGGTCATCTCATCAGGGGATCGTATCTGTTCAGCGTCGGCGATCCGATCCGGCAAATCGAGCGGCCCGCCGAGACCCCGTCGGATGCCTCGCCGGTAGAAGCGCCGTTGCGATGGCTGTTGCTGATAGGCGCGGTCCTGCTTGTCGGAATCCCTGTGCACTTCGTGGCGGTATCGGGACTCCGCGCCGTGGAGCTTGGAGGACCTGGAAGGGCAACTCTGGTTTGGGCTGGGGTCGGAAGCCTGTCTTTCGCTCAGCTTGGACTCCTGGCCGTTCAGGCGGCCACGCTCGCCGAAGGAGGACCGCTCGACTGGATAACTACCGGCATCCCGCGGGCGTTCGAGCTCGGGCTTTGGGGCCGTCTCTGGGTTTCACGGCTAATTCTGCTCGGCGCGTGGGTGGTCATCACCCTGGCGGCCATTCGAGGTACTGGCCGCGGCGCGCGATGGGCTTGGATCGGCGCTGCGGTCGTCGGCGCCGAGATCATTCTGACAGTCTCGCTCGGCAGTCACAGCGCCGCGCTGGTCGACTTTTCGATAAGAGGCGTCGCGCTCGATTTCGGCCATCTGCTGGCGGCGGCTCTATGGGTCGGCGGTCTGCCCGCGTTGCTGTTCACGGTTCGCGGCGCGCGCCGGATCCAGTCGTCCGGCGAGCGCCGCCGGGCGATTGTCCGGATCGTCGAGCGTTTCTCCGCGCTGGCCTCGATATCCGTTGCCGTGATCATCTTCACCGGACTGCTCAGCGCTTGGCTTCATATCGTCGAGCCGGGCCGTCTGCTATCCACGGCTTACGGTCGCACGCTCCTCGTCAAGATCGGTCTCGTGTCCCCCCTCCTGCTGATGGGAGCGGTGAATCTGACCTGGGTGCGTCGCCGGCTCCGAACGCTGGCCGATGGTGAGCTGGACGGATCGCTGGCGTGGCTCGTCAAGATCGTGCGAGTCGAAGCCGTGTTCGCCGCCGGCATTCTGCTTGCATCAGGCTTCCTCACTACGTTGGAACCGGGCTGGCAGGTCGCGTTGCGCGGTGACCAGGGGGTTCAGGCCGAGGCCGTGGTGGACGATCTCGACCTTAAGCTCGGACTCACTCCCGGCGTACCCGGTAACAACCGGCTTGAGGTGACCGCCCATTCCTCCCGCGGTCCCCTGCCGCCGGGCTCGTCGGTCGAGCTTACGGTCAAGTCTCTTGATCGCGATATCGGTTCGGAGCGTGTCGTCCTCGAATACGAGGGCGAGGACGTTTTCGCTGCCGAGACCGACGCCATTGGAATCGCTGGAGGCTGGCAGGTGGGCTTTCTGGTTCAAAGGCCCGGCGAATTCGATTCCCGCACCGCTGTCCGCTTTGAAGTCGATGCGACGGCAACCCGGTCAGGCGTGCAGCCCGATCCCGCAGTGCGGGACATATTCTTTGCCCTCGTGCTCACGGCGATTGGGATCGCCGTCCTCGTGGTCGGCTTGAGACATCGCGGTTTCACTCGGGACGGAGGACTTCGGGTCGGTGGAGCCGGGGTTCTCGGCGCGGCCGTCGGTCTGGCGATTTTGTTCCCGGCGCTCCTGCGCGTCGGACCGGCTGTGCCCGAGATAAACCCGATTCTGCCCGATCCCGATTCCATCTCCATCGGCCGTTCCTTGTTTGCCGATAACTGTGTTAGCTGCCACGGGACCGGCGGGCGCGGTGACGGACCGCTCGCCGCGCAGCTTGATCCCCCGCCGCTCGACCTGGCCGTTCACGTCCCGCTCCATCCCGACGGCGAGCTGTTCTCGTTTATCAAGTGGGGCATCGACGGGACCCCCATGGTCGGCTTCGGCGAGCAGTTCGACGACACCGAGATCTGGCACCTCGTCAACTTCCTCCAGACCATTCCACCATGATGACCGCCGCCGAACTCTGGGGCTTATGATCGGTGTAATCGGGAGACTCAGGTCCAACGAGCAGGCCTTGTCCTCAATCGAGTCTGGAGACCAGGTGTGAGACCGCGACTGCGTCAGTTCGTTAAAGCTGCGGCGCTACTGGTGAGCTTGGCCGCCTGGGTGGCGGTCCCACAATCCGCGCTCGCTCACGGCATCCATATCGCTGGCAGCCAGAACGAGATCATCGCCCTGCTAATCCCTGTCCTGATCTTCGTCATCGTCACGGGGGGCGGCGTACTCCTGGTTCATCTTTACTTTCGCCGCGACCCCCGGACCGAGGAGGACGAGCTCTAGCTCCGCCTTCCCCATATAGTCATTCAGGCGAAGAGGCTGCCCTGCACCCGGATACTAGGCCGAAATCCAAGAGACGTGGTGTCAGTACGCCTCCAACCCGGATTCCATCCTGAGCCTGTCGAAGGACGCACGGAATCACATCCCACAATCGTCATTCCCGCTTTCTCCGGAATCCAGGCTTCCATGGAGCGGGCGGTTTGCGCTAGCTGGCAGCGCTCCGCTCTAGCTGGTCCAGCGCCTTGTAGGATCGTACCATCTCTCGTGCAGAGGTTGACGGCTCGCGTCCC
>JAPOVO010000244.1 GCA_026708165.1 Chloroflexota bacterium
ACGGTCTAGCGCCGGTCTATTTCCGTATGTCGTACGGAGGCGGGGATGGCGGTTCGCGAACCGCCGCTACGAGATTCGTCTTCCCGACGTTCGAGATGGTCTCATGTCCGCTGGCATTTTGTGTGTTTTCCGGAGAATCGGGCCGGTGCGGGAGGAGTGGTTTTCATAAACATACGTGAAAATTACCCTGTGAACTTTGAAAATCGGGGTATCTAGCGATGGCGCGAACGTGATGTAGGTGAGCGCCGAGTGCGCCTCAATCGTTATGCGTTGGGTGAGGTTGGAGGCTCTGATCGGTTGGCCGGGCACGGGCGGCGGTGGGAGGGCGGTTCGCGAACCGCCCCTACGGGGTCGGAATGATGATCTGGATTCCCGCCTCCGATCGGGTCGAGGGCAGACTTTTCGCGGGAATTGTAGAAGTCAGTTAATCCGTTGACAGAAGTTCTAAAGTTCGCCGGGGAGTTTTGCCACCGAGTGCTTGATGTGGTCTGGCGGTGTTGTAGTAGAGGAGATACACCAGCAACTCGTCCTTGAGCTCCTCCGGCGACTCGAAGGTTGTTCCTTCGAGCAGGACCTCATTGAGGGCGCGATGGATTGCGGGAGTCGCCGGCGGCCTCAGAGTAATTCTAAGGGCGCAACCTGGCGACTCAACCTGGGGGCTGCTGGCGGCGGGCTATGCGAAGCGGCGGAAAAAAATCTTCCGCCGGATCAGATATCTTCCCAAGGGAAGTCTATCCACACCTTGCCTGGCAGCTTTTCGGGCGGCTCCTGCGACTGTTGAGACACATCGAGACCGAGCAGCTTGGCCTGCCGCTCGAGCACTTTTAGCGCCCTGTCTATGGCCCCGAGCTTCCCTTCGCGGGCTGCATTCCAGATACTGTTGAGCAGAGCCTCAAGTCGCGCGACGTGCAGCTTGCGATACTCGTCGGCCGCGTCAAAAACCGCGGAGTCCAGCGCCGCCTTCACCGCCTCATACGCTCCCGACGGCGAGGCGTAGCCGACTTCGTGGGCAATCTCTGCGAAAGTCATGCCCCGTATCCGCAGTTCGAGCGCGCGCCGGCGTCTCTCGGTCAGACGCGCGCGCTTGGGTCGCGTGCCGTCAGTTGTCCAGTACGACAATGTAGCCATTCGTCAACTCTCCATGCACTCAAAAAGGTCCTGAATTAGAGAATCGACCCCGAAAATGCGGTCGTCTACGGCTTTCGCCAAAAAATGCCAAAAAAAGTCGAGCGGGCTGTGAGGTGGGGGTGTGTCCCGGGAATGTGAGTACGAACAGGATGGGCTGTGTGATTCCCCTCACCCACGTATCGAGTACGAGGCAGGCTCTAACCCCGTTCCGCGCAGGGGATAGGGGGCGATAGATGCCTAGAGGAGACGCTCGGGGATGGATTCCCGCCCCCGATCGGGTCGAGGGCAGGCTTTTCGCGGGAATGACGGATAAGTTGGCGGGAAGGACGTCTTTGAGGTGCGCGTCCTTCGTCAGGCTGAGGATGCCCGCTATGCGGGTTGGAGGTCGCTTAGAGTCCCTGGACCTCCAAGGTCTCGACCGTTCGCTCGATGAGGTCGATGACCCGCACGGCGTGATTGTTGGTGTCGGCAACCCATATCCGGCCGGAGCCAACGCTGAGACCCGATGGCTCGGAGAAGCGGGCGGTTGCCAGTGGGCCGTCGACGTGCCCCGAGACGCCGTCGCCCGCCACTGCCGCGACCGCCCGCCGCGCCGGATCGACCGATTTGATCTTGTGGTTATACGAGTCGACGATAAAGAGTCCGGCTTCGCCGGCAGCCATTCCAATGGGATGTTGAAGCCGCACGGCGTCCCCTTCTCCGTCCACGTCGCCGAAATCGAACAGGCCGGTGCCCACCACCGTCCCGATCTCGCCTCCAGCGGCGAAGCGTACGGAGCTTGTCTCGCTGTCGACGAAATAGAGACGATCCCGGTAACTCACGATGCCGCTCGGCTGGGCGAGCAGGGCCGATCCGAGCGGCCCATCCTGGATCGACTCGCCGCCGGTGCCGGCATAGGGCCAGGCCGCTCCCGAGTCGGGATCGATTCGCCATAGCTGGTGCGATCCAGCCATAGCCGCGTAAAGCTCATTGTTATGTAAAGTTAAGTCCCACGGCGACCGCAGCCCCTCGTCAGGCCCCACAACCGTGCTCACAACTTGTAAGTCGAGGTCTACCCGCCGAATGGCGTGATTGCCGGTGTCGGCCACATACAGGATTTCCCCTGTCAACTCCATGCCCTGCGGCTGGTTGAACTCGGAGACTTCATACCCGCCGTCTTTCAAGCCGGTCTCGGAGCCTCCGATCACGGTCAGCACGTTGCCCGCGAGGTCCGAAACGACTACCCGGTCGTTGTTGGAATCGGCTATGAAGATCCGATTGGAAGGCTCGTCGACGAGAATCTTGCCGGGATAACGGAGCATGGCGGCTTCGGTCTCCCACGACAGGGCGGGCATGGGTGTCGAATTCAGCAGACCGCGCGAGCGGAACTCGTCGACCATCTGCTCGATGATTCCGGCCACCTGCTCGGCGTCGAACTCGCCTTCGTGCTTCCCGATCACGCGGCCAGTTGGGTCGATGAACATCAGGGTCGGCCACGCTCTGACGGCGTAGCTCTGCCAAATCTCGAAGCGGGCGTCGTTTACGACGGGATGCTCGACGCGATATCGCCGGACGGCGCTCAGGACGTGCTCGGTCGCGCGCTCGGCGTCGAACTTGGCGGAATGGACACCGACGACCGCCAGCTCGTTCGGGAATCTCCGTTCCAGCTTCCGCAACTGCGGAAGTACGTGGATGCAGTTAATTCAGCAGAATGTCCAGAAGTCGAGGATGACGATGCGGCCACGCAGGTCGCCGAGCGAGAGCGCGCCGTCCGTGTTGACCCATTCGATGCCGGACGGAAAGTCCGGGGCGCGAACGGTCCCGGCGAACCGGCTGGAAGTCATTTCTAAACCCCGGCCCCGACGGGCGACCTGGGTCCGACCCGGTCACCTATCCGCACAGCGAAGTCGATCTCCCACTCCTTCCACATTCCGAGGTTGACGCTATGGGCGTGGGGATACTCGAACCCCCAAGTGATCCAATCTTCGGCGTCGTTCGGCCCAACGTCTCCGGCATCCATAACCTTCATGATGGAAACGCCCTTGCCCGACTCGTAGAGCCGCTCGACCAGTTTGCGATGGGTATAGACGTCGCCGCCGACCAGCCCGCGCCCCTCCATGTTCATGTGGCACAGGACGACCTCGATCTCGTCGGTCTCCGTCATAAGCTCGATAACGTCTCCGGTGAACCAGTGGGTCGACACGCCGACGTGTCTGACGCGTCCGTCGGCCTTGGCCTCAAGCAGCGCCTCCAGGCAGCCGCGGCGGCTCTCGAAGTCGGCGGGATGCTCGACGGCGTGGAGCATCATCGAATCGACGTATTCGAGTCCCATTTCATCGAGCGCGCGGTCGACGGCGTCGCGGCCTTCGGACTTGCCTCTCTCGACGGTTTTCGTGTTTATGACCACCGAGGCGCGGTCGACCCGCCGCAACGCGGCGCGGACGTGCCGGTGGCTGTCGTAGTCCTGGGCGGTGTCCCAGAAATTGACGCCGCGCTCGAACGCGTATTCGAGAAGGTCGGCGCCGCGCTCGTCCGGCAAGTCGTTCAGGATGCCTCCGATGGGGCCGGTGCCGTAGCAAAGGCGGGAAACGGTCAAACCCGTCGAGCCGTATTCGACAGACTTCATGGGGACACTCCCTTGACTGAGGGGCGGTTGCTCAAGTCTGGCACGTAATTTTGCCCTACGCCATCGCGCGGGACGGACATTGGTCTGATTTGACAGGCTGCGTTCCCGATGGGTTCAGTTCGACCGAGACCTAGCGCCGCGATTCGCGGAGCTTGGAACCGGGGCAATATTGGCGAAGACGACGGTCAATCCGGCTCGACAGGTTCGACGTTCTTTCGCCAGTGCGGCCGAGATCCGTCCACGTCGGTGCAGCCATATTCGTCGCTCAGGTCCCAGGAGCCTAGCGCCTGCCCACTGAAACGGGCCGCATTCGGATCTGCCGCCAGCGCCGCCACACCGCGCCCCACAAATCGCGGGGTCCCGGAGTACGCGCAACGCGGGCCTTGTCCTCTCGCGTCCCGCCAGTCCGACCCGGCCACGCCGACGGGGTCTACCCCGGCCCCGCAGCGCAAGAATCCGGGCGACACCGCCACCGCCGCCACGCCGTAAGCCTTCAGCTCGCAGGCCTGCGCCAGCGCCAGCCGGTTCACGCTGTGCTTGGCGAGGTCATAGAACAGATTCTCCCGATAGCGATCGTGAACGCCATCCGTGATCTCGACGATCAGACCGCCATTTTCAATCAGCAGAGGCGCCGCGTGCCAGCTGGTGATCAAATGTGTTTCGACCGCCGTGCGGAGCAGCGCGAGCCCATTTTCCAGCGAGTGTTCCCAGAAGCGCTTGCCCCAATCCGTCAATGGGTCCCCACCCCAAATATCGTTGACCAGCACGTCCAGTCTTCCGAATTCGCCCTTGATCCAATCGACCAGTCCGGCCACCTGCCCGGAATCCGAGTGGTCTACCACCCGCGCGGCGCACTCTCCACCGGCCGCCTGAATCAGCTCCGCCGTCTCCTCGATCGTCTCCGAACGTCCCATAGGCGAAGCACCGCCAATCCGACTGCTTCGGCCCGTCGCCACCACCGTGGCTCCGGCCAGCGCGAGTTCCGTGGCGATGCCGCGTCCCGCACCTCGGGTCGCTCCCGCCACCAGGACCACGCTGCCCCTCAATTTCATGTTCACTCGTCCAGCGCCTCCGTATTTGTCATCGATCTATCCGGTTCGAGGTTTCTCGATCTTGCAGCGGAACCGTCGTCAATCATCTCGTGACCTTGGCCGCCCGTGGATATTGGCATCAACGCGCCGGCGGCACGATAGTCGTTCCACTATGGAGGCAGGCAACTTCGCTACCCGAAAGCACCGCAATCGGAACCTGATCTGTTAATTTGACAAAGACTCAAACCGCCCGAGACGCGCATTGATACACAGACTCAGAGGTCGAGACACTCCCGAGTTCCACGTAGCCAGCCTTGGCGAGGCGTTCCAAAACGCCGTTCGGGTGTTCAAGCTCGTTTGGGAGACGAACCCCAAGCTGACCATGCTCATGAGCGCCCTGACGGGCGCGAGCGCGCTGGTCCCGGCGGCGACTGCGTGGGTGTCGAAGCTCGTTTTCGACGAGGTCGGGCTGGCCGTCACCTCGGGCGTAGACACCGTGGACATCCGCCGGATCGTCATCCTCATGCTCGCGTTCCTGGGAATCACTGCGGGCGGCTTTCTGCTGAGGAACGCGCAGGCGGCGACCCGCTCGATCCTGGGCGACCTCTTCACGAACCGGACCAATCTGATGATCCTGGACAAGTCGGAGTCGCTGGACATCTCGTACTTCGAGAACGCGGCGTTCTACGACAGGCTCGAAAACGCCCAACGCGAAGCTCGCGACGGCCCGATGCAGATCGTTTCGGAGTCGTTTGGAATCGCCCAGAATTCGATAACGCTCATATCGATGATCGGGCTGCTGCTGCGTTTCGAGTGGTGGGTGTTCATCGTCGTGCTGATCACGACGATGCCGGCGCTGGTGGTCGAGATTCGGTACAGCCGCGAGCGGTTTCGACTACAGACCTGGCGCTCGCCGACGGTCAGGCGTCTCGGCTATTTCCGGTGGCTGATAACGAACGACGACTACATCAAGGAGCTGCGCATATTCGACCTGGGCCGCTACCTGATAAACCTGTACCGGAGGACGTTCGACCGGTTCTTCCGCGAGAACACGAGCCTGACGCTGCGCAGCAACGCCGCCGGATTCGCGCTACAGGCGCTCGGCGCGGCAGGCAGCGCGGCGATACTGGGCTTCATCGTTTTTCAGACCATGCTCCGGCGGGTCACGCTGGGCGACCTGATGCTCTATTTCCAGGCCTACCAGCAGACGGTCAACTCGACCACCCAGCTATTGCAGGGGATCACGTCGATCTACGAGCGCGGACTGTTCGTGAACAACTTCTTCGAGTTCCTCGAGTTCGAGCCGCTGATTCCGGCAGAGTCCGGGGGGATCAAGGTGCCCGATCCAATCAAGCAGGGTATCGAGTTCGAGGACGTTCACTTCACCTATCCCGGCACCGACACGCCAGTTCTGCGAGGGGTGACCTTTCAGATATCACCCGGTGAATCGGCCGCATTCGTGGGCTCCAACGGCGCGGGCAAGACGACGATCATCAAACTGATGTGCCGGTTCTACGAGCCGGACGCCGGGACGATAAGAATCGACGGGATCGACATCCGCGAGTTCGACACCGCCAGCCTGCGCAAGCAGATCGGGGTGATCTTCCAGGACTACGGACGCTATCAGGAGACCGCCTACACCAACGTCGGATACGGCTCCATCGAGAACATCGGCGACAAGGAGCGCGTGCGCGAGGCTTCCAGCAAGAGCGGCGCCAATCGGGTGATTGAAGACCTGCCCGACGGCTATCAGACTCAGCTGGGGCGGTGGTTCCGGGACGGCGTGAATATCTCGATTGGCGAGTGGCAGAAGATCGCGCTGGCGCGCGGATTCATGCGCGAGGCGCAGCTACTCATACTCGACGAGCCGACCTCGTCGCTGGACGTTCAGAGCGAGCACGAGGTGTTCGAGCGGTTCCGCGATCTGACGGCGGACAAGATGGCGATCCTGATCTCGCACAGGTTCACGACGGTGCGGATGGCGGACAACATCATCGTGATCGACGATGGCAAGATCATCGAGCAGGGCACCCACGAGGAGCTGATGGATCTTGCCGGGCGTTATTCGGTCCTGTTCGACATGCAGGCCGAGGCGTACCGGTGAGCGGGACCTATCTGGTGGGGCCTGACTCACGAACCTGTCATGAGCTACTGGCGTGCCCGAGAGGACTCGAACCTCCGACCTTATGGTCCGCAACCATACGCTCTATCCGACTGAGCTACGGGCACGTGCGGACTTGCCGACTAGTCGATTTTATCGCCCCTCGGTCGCTTGCGTTGGGTCGGCGCGTGATCGGCGCGCCGCGATCCAGGGGCCGACGAGAAATATCCCCAAGTCGGCGGCGCTGTGCAGCAAGACGGCGGGCACTATCGACGCGAAATGGTGCGCCACCGCACCGAAGAGCAGTCCGCCCAACGTGGCCCAGAGCAGGAAGGGCAGCCTGAATCCGGCGAGCGCGTGATGGAACCCAAAGACCAGCGACACGATTACAAGCGCGACGGGGAATCCGGTGAGCGTCGCGAGACGGCCCTGGAAGAAGCCCCGGAACAGGATCTCCTCCGCAAAGGGATTGAGAACCAGAAAGAACGGTAACTCTAGGGCCATCGCGCCGGGGGTCGAATTGGCG
>JAPOVO010000349.1 GCA_026708165.1 Chloroflexota bacterium
GGGCGCCATCGAGGCGACAGAAGACAACTTGGGCTGGACTCCGTTGCATATGGCGACGAGATATAACGAAGTACCGGCGATCGTCACGGCATTGCTCGATCGTTGGGCCGACATCGAGGCGAAGGACGAGCAAGGCTGGACTTCCCTGCATGTGGCTACGGACTGTGGAAATCAGGCGGTCGTAAAGGTACTGCTTGACCGTGGCGCCGACATCGAAGCGAAGAACGACCGAGGCTGGACTTCCCTGCATGTGGCCGCGGCAGTTGACGGGGACTCGTCCATCGTCGCAGCGCTTCTCGACGTCGGGGCGAACATTGAAGCGAAGGACAAGCAAGGCTGGACTCCCGTGCATTTCGCGGCGGGAATGAATCAGGAGCCGTCAGTCCTCACGGTATTGCTGGATCGCGGCGCTAACGTCCAGGCCAAGACCAATGACGGAGAGATTCCCCTGGACGTAGCGATGACTCGCGGAAATACGGCCGCCATCCAGGTGCTTCGGGGCCACGCCGCGAGCTAGATAGGCGGCCGTCCGGCGATATGCGGCTACTGATCGGCCATAGTGTTTACTGGCGAGACTCGGCAGTTCATCGACCGCCCCATTCCATGAAACAACTGAGGCACTCACCACTCGCCTTGATAGGCGGATGGATAGCTAAATCGCAGTCTTTACTGCCTCTCGCTGACGCACAGATTCGGCCCCCGCTCCGCGGGCAAGGCTTGATCGGGATATCCGCTCGGCGCGTAGCCCGTAAGCTCGACGTAGCCACGCCCGATCGCGATGCTGTCCGCCAGCGCACGCACCGCTCCCTCCCAATAGAAATTGCCCGTGCTTGGACGCGCGTCGAGTTCCTGGTCCGGAATCACCGGAATCAGCTTCAGATCCAGCCCTACTGAAGGCACTCGCAGGGTCCACGCCGAGGGATATCTGCCGTTGCTGTGCGGGCTAGACCACGTCTCGTTGACCGTGATCGAAAAGTCCGACTCGTCCAGGTGCCTGTAGCCGCCCGATTTGTCGATTAGCGTGCCGTAGCGAAGCACCGTTTCATAACGGCTGTCGCGAACAATTGAAGCCGTGAAGTCGCGGCCGTCGTCCAGTTGCAATGAAAACCAGTCCCAACCGCCCGAACCGACATTGATGAAGTCGCCCCACTGATGGTCCATCCAGGCTGAGCCTTCTACCTGGAGTTGAAACTGATCGACTATCAGTTCTCCGGCCACCGCGAGCCTCGGATACGAGTAGTAGTAGCTCCAGCCGAAGGGACTGAAATCCAGCAGACCCCTCTGATTGTGGAGTACGGGAGGTTTCGTTGGAACTAGGAAGAGACTGAGCGAGTGGCTGTCCATCGCCGCGTTGAATGCGAAGCCGCGCTCGTTCTTGCGCAGCTTCCACCCCCCGACGCACAAGTCCAGACCGGCGGCCGTCGCCGCACCGTGATAGGACGACGTTCTCTGGTCGTAGCTAAAGCTCTGTCCCTCGAAGTCGGTCATCGCGAAGTGGGCCGCGTAGGAAGGCGGGGCGTCTCCGCGAATTCCTTGAAAGACCACGAACTCGAAACCAAACTCGCGCCCGCCTGCGCCAGCCAGATGCCCCGTGAAGTACCACCATTCGGTCAGGTTCGAATGAGGAAGGTCGTCCTTCGGAAGCGACACCGGCGGTAGCCTCGAAGCGTCGAACTCGCGGGGCGGGGCGGGAGACAGCGGAGCAAACTCACGTCCACATGCGACGGTCGAAGCAGCCAGCCCGATCAGCAGCGATCTGCGCCCGATGCGGCGTGCCACGGCTCTCACCGAAACCTGAAACTGCCAGGCAGGGACGGCGCCCACCAATTCCATCGCCCGAGCAGCCGCATCGTCGACGGAACCAGCAGCGAACGGATGATCGTCGCGTCCACGAATACCGCTATCGCGCCCCCCAGGCCAATCGCCTTCACCAGCACGATGTCGGCGCTTACGAAGGCGAGGCTCACGACTATGACCACCAGGGCGGCGCTGGTGATGACCCGTCCACTCCTGGCAAGTCCAAGTGCGACGGCGTCCACGTCATTCATGCCGGTATCGCGGGCCTCCATGATCCTCGTGAGCAGGAACACCTCATAGTCCATGCTCAGTCCGAAGAGCAGCGCGAAGAGGACTATCGGCAGTGTGGCTTCAATGAATCCCAGCGGCTCGAACCCCAAAAGGCCGGCGAACCAGCCGTCCTGAAATACCAGCACCAGCACGCCAAAGCTCGCCGTGAGGCTCATCACATTCATAATCACCGCCTTCAACGGCAGGACGACAGACCGGAACAAGATCGTCAGTACGACGTAGGTGGCGATGAGAATAATCACCACTGCTCGGGGGAAGTCCGTATAGAGGCGGTCCACAAAGTCGGTTAGTCCCGCAGCCCCACCGCCCACGAGGGCGTCGAGGTTCGCCGCGTCCCGGTATTCACGTATGGCATATACAAGGTCACGCGCTTCTTCGGATGACGAAGCCGAGCGCGGTTCGACCGAAATTATCGCGATGTTTCCATTGGTAAACGTCGACGCATAGGCCGCCGCGTACGGATCGGGGATGCGCGCCTCATCGCTGTAGAGAAGTTGGTACTCCTCGAGCGTGATGCGCGGATCGATGGAGACGATCCCGTCGACCCGGGCGACCCGCTCGTCATGTTCCAGCGACCGTGCCAGGGCGTGCATTTCCGCTACTGACTGGGAATGCAGCGCGGACCTGGGGAACTCGATGGCAAGAAAAAGCGGAGCCACGCTGCCCTCCCCGAACTCACTTCGCAGAAGATCGTAGGCCTGCCTCGAGGGACTGTCGGACGGCAAGACCGAGGCGTCCGGCGCGCTTATCCTGACGTGTAGAAAGGGAATCCCCATCGCGATCAACAGGGCGCTGACAATCACGAAAATCGGGAAGGGCCGTCGCATCACTGCCCGGGCCACGCGCTGCCAGTCGTAACCGCGGCCAAGCTTCGGTCTCCATATCCGGAGAAAGTCGATCCTGGTCCCCAGCACCGCCAGGCACGCGGGCACCAGCGTGATTGCGGCAAGGACCGCGATAAACACGACCACGGCTCCGCCTATGCCAATCGACCGCAACATCATGAATTCGAACATCAGCAGCGAGGAAAGGCCGACCAGCACCGCAAGCCCGGAGAAGAACACGGCCCGCCCCGCCGAAGCGACGGTGCGCACGAGCGCCGCGTCCACGTCGTCGTCTGCAAGCTCCTCGCGAAATCTGCTAACGAGAAACAACGAATAGTCGGCGCCCAATCCGAGTCCGATCAGCGTCACGACGTTGAGAGCGAATATCGAGAAGCTGGCGAATTGCCCCAGCGCCCAAAGCACGGATAGTCCTATTAGTACCGTCGCGCCGCCCGCCGCCACTGGCACTGCCGCAGCCACGACCGAGCCGAATACGACCAGCAGGACGATTGCCGCAAAGGGAAGACCTATCACTTCGGCTCTTTGCAGATCGCTCTCGCTGACCGACTGGATGTCGTTGTAGAAGGCTGGACCGCCACCGACGTACACGTTCAGGTCCGTCGGACCTAGCGTTTCAACTACGGTCTCCACTATCCGATGCGACCGCTCCTCATCGATGTCGACGAACACGGCGGCATACGCTGTGCGTCCTGTCTCGCCGATCTGGCGCGGGTTCTCCCAAAACGGCCTGATGAGGACGACAAATTCCAACTCGGTCAGCGGATGCAGGGCGCGCGCGGCCGAATCGACGAATTCGGGATCGGTCGCGCTGAGGGAACCGCTGTTGAACACGACTAGCAGCGAAGCGCCGGGTGTGCCGATGCCCTCCTGCAGCCGCTCGAACGCCAGCTCCGCTTCCAGCTCGCCGGTCGAGAAACCGCCCGCTCGCAGCACCGAACCCACGCGCGGTGCAAACGCCAGACTGGCCGCCACCGCCACAAGCCAAACGGCGATGATCACCCACCGTCGCCTCAGGACAAAGTGGCCAAGACTCTCAAACAAAAGCTGATCTCCCGGTTACGAAGTCGGCGGTGAATCTCGACTGGCAAGCTTAATGGCGCAGGACGGGTTCAGACGCCGGTAGGACTTAGGTAAAGACTCAAAACCGCTTCTTGGCCAGGTCGCTGGCAGCTTATGGAACGACAGCTTCGAGCGCCTCCACCAGCTCCTCTTCGCCCAGAAAGCCCTCGAAGCGCGACGCCACGCGCCCTTCCCCATCGATAACGAAGACCCACGGCTCGCTCATAAGCCGCCACTCCTTCGCCACGTCGGCGAGCACCAGCCTCCCCTCTCCACGGGCAATTTCGAGCACCCACGGCTCGATGTGGATGAAGTTGATCCGATCGCCGTAGCTTTCGTAGAGCGACACGACAAGATCCGTCACCGGTCCACAGGCCCGGCTGACACAAAATGCGGGCGTCGAGAACGCGACCACCAGCGGCTTGCGTTGCTCCAGTGCCTCGGCGACAGTCAATCGATACAAGTCTGGAACCGGCGCTGGATGTGTGCTGATGTCATACAAGTCCTCCACGTCCCGTATGGTCGGACTGCGGCTGGCCGGAGCCATTTCTCCAACTCCTGGCGCAATTGGCCTTTCTAGCACCTCAAAGGCAGCCGAGGCCTTAGTCGTCCCGATCCCCTCGCGTCTTACCTCGAACTCGGCCTCCCAAAAGCCCGCCTCGTCTAAGTCGACGCCATTCACGACGTAGACACCCTCGACATGCTCGTGGATATGCTCGAATCCGTCGTCATGCACGTGCAAAAACTCGCTCGTCACGGACACAAAGACCGCTTCGCCGCTCGACTTGACCGTGGACGTGCCGTCTTCGCCCAATTTCGCAAACTTCGCTCTGACGCTCCCTCCAACGGCAGCTTCGCCGTTTGTGTCGATCAAAACGAACGGGAAGCGGTTGACACCGACCGCCAGATCAGAGGCCGTCACGAACGCGTTCAACTCAAGAGCGCGCGATCCACCTGCGGAATCTCGCCCCGCATCGCAGGCCGACGTAACCACCGCCGCAAGCATCACCACCAGGGCAATTGCCGCCTTCCAGGGGGTCTTCATCAACCGTTCACCAAGCAGCGCTCTGATAAGACGAGAGCTGCACACGAGCGCCCGCCACGCGGCCTATCCGGCTGACCGACCACGCTATACGATCTCGACACGTCGATCGGAGATATCGGCAAGTCGGTAAGCGTCGTCAACCGTTCCCCAGGAAACTCCGTAGTGGACCGGCACGACAATTCGGGGATCGATACGGCGCACGGCCTCGGCGGCTTCGTCGGCAGTCATTACGGTGCCTCCCGCGACGGGCAGCATCGCAACGTCAATCTCGCCGAGCTCGCTCATCTCCGCTATCAAGCCGGTGTCACCGGCGTGATATATCCGCAAGCCGTCCAGCTCGACTACAAAACCAAGTCCCCCGGCCTCTCGTGGATGCAGGGGAAGGTCCTCCCGGGATACCGCTTCCGTCGAGTAAGCCGCGACGGCGCGAACCAACACAGGGCCAAATCTCAGACTGTCGCCTGCGCGGAGGATGTTGAGATCGATGCCAGGCCACGTTTCGAGTTCCGTTTCGAGCGCCGGGTTGGCGATGACCACGGTTCGCGGACCGATAACCCGTCTTAGGTCCGGCGCGCTGAAATGACCGGGATGGCCGTGGCTGATGAGCGCGAGGTCGCAGGATCCGTCGTGAAATCCCTCCAAGTTGAACGGGTCGATGAATATCAGCCGTGATCCCCGGATTCGAACGCATGACTCCGAGAACCGGTCAATCTCCACTCCGTCGACGTCTAGCATCCCGGACGCTGTCCCTCTGCAGTCACAGGTGAACTGAGGCCGCTGCGGTCTTCATAGTCGATCGAGCCGCTCTATCGGGTCGTATTTCTATTTGCAACACTGTGATCGTTTATATCACTCGCCATCGATTCGTTGGCGGAAAATGGTAGACACGGTGGTCGGACCAGCTCTCAGGACTTCGCATCCCTCGCCGCCTCCCACCCCCGCTTGCGCCCTCCCCACGAGAACAAGCCAAAACACGTGATGTCCACACTCCGCGAGCTAGTAGCATTGTTCTGGAACCCATCGACGGGAACCAATGCACCGCTGAAGCAACACAAGGACGGACTTGAAAATGCGAATGCTGCTTACGGGCGCGACCGGTTATATGGGCAGGCGACTTTGCAGCCGCTTCGCGGATAACGGCTGGGAGCTATGGGCGTTTTCGAGGGACGCCCGGCGCGCGCAAGAAAGTCTCCCCAGCGTTGCACGCTGGTTTGAATGGCAGCCAGAGGCCGGTCCCCCGCCCGACGCCGCGTTTGAGGGCGTCTCTACTGTTATCAACTTGATCGGCGAACGCATTTCGGGGATATGGACGCCGACCAAGCGCAGAACCTTGAGGTCGAGCCGCGAAGTGAGCACGCGCAATTTGGTGGCCGGTCTCGCTGCCGCGCAAGTCCGCCCGCTGGTGCTCGTATCCGCAAGCGCGGTCGGTTACTACGGCGACCGCGCCGACGCCGAGCTGACCGAACAGTCGCCCCCGGGCGACAACTTCTTCTCGGAGACTTGCGAGGCGTGGGAGCACGAGGCCCTTGAAGCCCGTGAGTTGGGGATTCGGGTAGTCCATCTTCGGGCCGCGCCGGTGGTCGGAGAGAACAGTCCGTTCCTGCGACCGATGCTGCCGATTTTTCGATTGGGCGTGGGAGGCCGCATGGGATCAGGCCGTCAATGGTGGCCGTGGGTGCATGTTGACGATGTAGTCGGAGCGGTCGAGTTCATCCTCGATCAAAAACTGGAAGGCCCCGTCAACCTGGCCGCCCCGGAAGCCGTCACGCAAAACGACTTCGCCAAAACGCTGGGACGGGTACTGCCGCGTCCTGCAATGGTTCCAATACCGGCGTTCGCTCTAAACATGGCCCTCGGAGGCCTCGCGGTCGAGCTGCTGGCTAGCAGAAAGGCGATCCCCCAAAAGCTGCTCGACTCCGGTTACGAGTTCAAATTCCCCGATCTCGAATCCGCCCTCCGCGATGCAACGGGGACCTAGACAGAGGACAGTACGGTAGCCCTTCAAGCCAGCCCTGTGGCGATAACATAGGCGCCACGTCGAAGATCAGCGAGGCAAGCGATGGAAAACTCGATTCGGGTAGCCGTGGGACAGCTTGGGGAGTTGACGGACCTCCAGTTCGCCGCACAGCTTGGCGTAAAAGGCGTCCAGATGAACAATCCCAGAATTCCCGGTGAAGAGCGCTGGGAATACATGGACCTCCTACGGCTTCGGATGCGCGCCCAAGACGCGGGACTAAAGCTCGAAGCGCTGGAGAACACGCCTCTCAGCTTCTACGACAAGGTGATGCTGGGACTGCCCGGCCGTGATGAGCAGAT
>JAPOVO010000053.1:0-7023 GCA_026708165.1 Chloroflexota bacterium
CACCCAAAATAGGAGCAGATAGATAAACAAGACCGCAATTATCTGCTGGAACAACTCACCCGAGAACCAGTAGAACGAGAACCCGATAAAACAGACGAAAAGCGCCGCCATATCCACTACCGCCAAAAGCCACCCGCGGACGAAGTACTTTTTGAATCCCCGCCAGAACATACCGAACGTCACAGGTTCAAGCTCGATGAAATTGTGGGCGCTGTGGTACAGGGCGGCAGTCCCGGGGCCAGCGATCAGCAGCACGACAGCGGTCATCACGGGTGCTATAACCAAGAGTTCCAGAGGAATTATGCGGTCGGCGATGCTCTCGCGGGCCTCCGGCTGTGACATCACCACGGCTACCAAGGTGCCGGGAAGTATGAGAGGCAGCACTGTAACCGTCCACATAATGTTGACCTTGAGAGTCAGGGTTATCAGCTCGTAGTAGAGCTGGCCCAGCGCCCACCAGAAGTGTCGCAATACTCGAATCAAGCGCACCCGCCGTTTCTCGCCGGACTTCGGAGCCGGTGATTCATCGGTCGCGCTTTGATATTAGCGATTCGGCGGCCTGGCGACACTAATTCGGGTACTTCACGACTCCGCGCTGCCGCCATGGCAACTTGCGGCAGATAACAGTTCAATGTTCCGCTTTCATGCGCCGCCGGTCGAGTTGGGCCGTCCACGCGTCCGGATCCTCGGACGATACGCCTCTGTCGGCACGAGTGACCGCGAAGGCTTCCACCCCATGCTCTTGAGTCACGTGCTCGGCGAAAGCCTCCGGTTCACGACTAACAAAAATTATCGTGCCTCCCTGTCCGGCTCCCGCGAGTTTCGCCCCACTAGCGCCCAGAGTAGTGACTCTCCGCAAGAGCTGCTCGACCGCTTCGCCTGAGCCGCCCAGCCTACGGATAATCCGCTGGTTATCCGTCATCAATCTGGCTAAGCCCGCCCAATCTCGTCGCCCTAACAACCCCCGCGCATTTCGAGCGATGTCTGCAAGGGCGGCCATCCCGTCGACCACCTCGCGTTCACCCCGGAGCCAGCGCTCCCGCAACGGACGGTGCGGAGAACTCGATTCCCTTCGTACACCCGTATTGGCGACGACGAACGGCAGCGTCCCAGTCGTCTCGGCCAGGTCTTCAACAATGGCCAACGGCTCGAGATTCGGGCCGAGCCAGCGCTCCTTACCTTGGAAACTCATATTCGAAAGTCCGCCGAAGGTGGTCGCGTAGAAGTCCTGGTATCCGCAGGTGATCCCCATGCGGTGAAACTCGATCAATCGCGCCGTCTCGGCAGCGTCATGTCTGTCTCGCTCAATGTTCAGGAACCGGTCTGTCGCGTGGAGCGCCGCTACAACAAGCGCGCTGGAGCTTGAAAGGCCCGCGTTCGGCGGTATATCACTCCAGCACGTGAGCCTGGCCGTCCGCCGCCCCCAGGGCTGCTCTGAAAGGACGGCCTTGAAGACGTTGAGATAGGTCAGGCGGCGCAAGGAGTCGATGGCTCCAGGGTCGAGGTCGCGAAGCTGATCCGGCGCGGGGTAGGGCGCGAGAGCAAGGTCGTCTCGCGTATGAACCGTCTGCGAAACTTCCACGTCAAGCGCATTCAGCGTCAACTTGTCGGCGGGTTCGATCGCGACGAATGCCCGCCGTTCAATGGCGACCGATATTACGGCGCCGCCATACATATCGCTGGGGTTCCCGACGATGCCCGCCCTACCAGGAGCCGAACTGACGACTATCTTCTCAGACAGACTCCCCTCCCTCGCTTTCCCGAGTCACGAATGGCAACGGCCAGATCCGTCATGAGTTTGAAACTGACCTTGATTCAAGCGTAATGACTGCCCGATCCCCTCCAAATCGGGGGTAACCTTCTAGACTCTGAGCTATGTTGGGATGCTTTCGCCTATTCATTTATGCGGCTGTCGTAATGGCGGCCGCCCTCGGCGTCATTGCGTTCTTCGCCTTGAGACCGGAAGTCGATACTTCCGACCTGAGCGAGGTCGTGGTGAGCGACCGCGACCGCACGGAACTAAACATAAGGCTGGCCGGGATAAACGCCAAGATCGACCAGAGCAAGAAGACCGGAGTCTCGGTTCCGGTTCATATTTCCATATCCGAGACCGAGCTTGCGTCGAAGATCGACGCGTGGTCGGGCGAGAAGCTGTTCACCGAATTTAGAGACTTGCGTGCACATTTCAAAGAAGACACCCTGGTTATCGTGGGTACCATGCGCATCGGCAGATTCGACTTCCCGTTTCGAAACGACATTAGCTTTAGAATCGATACGGGCGCGCGCAGCCTTGAGTTAGTTCGCATGCAGATCGGCGGCTTATTCTTGCCTGGACCGCTGCGAGCCGGTCTAGTGGGACTTGCCGAGCGATCAGTGGATGCGGGATTTCCCCGTCCTCCAATAGAAGTCGAGACTTTGCTTTTTTCAGAAGATACGCTCGTCATTTCCGGTTCGACACGGGGTTGACGTAAAGACGTGTCCGAGATCTATGGCCGGGGCCAATTCAGCGCCAGGGCCACCTTGCAGGCATCTTCCAGCACGGAGGTCCACTGAAATGCCTCGTCCAGAGAAGCGCCGGCCGAATAAGTGCCGTGTCCGCGAGCTATCACGACCCGATGTTCAACCAGATTTCGCGCAATCTCGTCCGCGGCGGCTTCGACCGCCTTTCCGGCCAGCGCATCGACAATAGGAACTCGGGGCATGTAGTAGCGGGCCTCCAAAGTCGGCGGCTTGAATTCGGCACCATCTTCGAGCAGAGAGACCGCAATAGAGTTGGCGGGGTGTGCGTGAATTACGGCAAGGTGATCGGAGGTCGCGTACACCTCCAGATGCGCACTAACCTCCGACGATGCTTTGTCCGGTATGTCCCAACCGGAGAGTTGAAACTCGACCAGATCATCGGCGGCGAGCCGTCCCAGACGCGCCCCGCTTCGCGTTATGACCACCTGACCGTCAGCCAGAACGCTCATATTTCCGCTATGGGAGCCGACCAAGCCTGCAAGGAACATGTCGTGACCGACTTCGGCGAAGTCGGTCACGATTAGCACGTGCCGGCTACCGTTCATGGCGGGGACTCAGTCTATGACCTCGAGCGACTTGCCATGCACGTCGGCGAGCGCCGCAAAGAAGCCAAGTACCCTCTTTAGCTCCTGGTTGGGCGGCAATCCATCGGCTCCGCGAACGACTACGTCCACGGGCAATCCGGTACCGTCTCCCATAGCCACGTAGGCCTTCAGGTATGCGTTCGGGAACTTGTCCATGACCTCTTGCAAGAGCGGGGAAACCTGAGACTCGAACATCTCGATACGCACTCGCCGGATCGCCACCTTGCCGCGATAACCCTCACTGACGATTCGAGCGAGATGGGTCTCGAATATCCCCTTCACCTCGCGCGGCGGTCCGGGCATACAAAACAGCACCGAACCGTCGACCTCGACCGCGAAGCCGCGCGCCCAGCCGACCGGATTGCTGAACACGTCCGCGGCTCCAGGAACGGTACCCATCTTTATCATGCTTGGGTTTAGCTCCTCGGCTGCGGGAATCTGCCGCCTCTCCCTGTAATCGGCGATTACGGCCTCGTCCGACCGCACTCCGCAGCCGGCAATCCCGGCGACAATTTCCACAGTGAGATCATCTGGAGTCGGTCCGAGTCCGCCGGTCGTAACAATGAGTCCAGCTCCTCGGTCAATTGCGTCGCGCAGCGCTGATTCCACTTCATCAGGGACATCACGGACCGCGGTAATTCTCGCCAGGTCGCCGCCGCCGGCAACGATCCGTTCAGCCAGCCACGACGAATTCGTGTCCTGAATCCGACCGAGCACGACCTCCGTGCCGATGGAGAAGATCTCCGCGGGCGCATCCGCATTCAGAGTCAGCAACCGAACCTCCACATCGACACGACCGCCGGGATTCTAGCGCGAAGACCCAGGCGAGAGTCAGAGGTCGATTCGGAGCACGACCGGGACGTGATCGGAATCAGTAACGTTGACGGTTCGCGCCGAGAGGGCTTTGACCCCGTGTGAGGCAAAAACGTAATCGATCTGCTGCGAAGGTCTATCCGACGGAAAAGTGAGCAGATCTGCCCCGACGGTGAGATCATTCAAATGCTGAGTGATTGATTGATAGGCGGGCGAGCCAGGTTGCATGTTGAAGTCGCCGGCGAGTACCACGGGGACGTTGCACCTCGACAACCAGTCGCGAAGCGACTCGATCTGCCAGATTCGTCCCACTTCATGCCTGCCGAGGTGCGCCGATATTGCGATAAACGGTGTTTCGTCATGCTGAAGTTGAGCCCACGCGAAACCACGCGGCTCCCGCTCGGGCAGACCTGGCAGCGCGTTACCCCCACCCGGGCGAGCGCAGCCTTTCCATAGCACCGCGACACCGTACTGAGCCGGACGCGCTTCCGAACTCCATGTTCCGAGCAGATTTGGAGCGTAAAAGGCGCGCATCCCGAGGCCAGCGGCGAAGTATTCGCACTGATCAATCGAGCCGCTTCGCGCCCAGTCACGGTCTACTTCCTGCAAAGCCAGCACGTCGGGTTTGAGAGAACGGACCAAGTCTAACTGCCGGTCGATATTCGCACGGTCGGCAAGATCGCGGCCTCCCCGGATGTTATATGACACAAGGACAAGGCCGTCGGTCCTTTCGTCAGCCGAGCCAGCCACAATCAGGGCTCTAACTGCTGCCGTGCGACCGGTTCATATTCCAAATCGCGCCCCACGCTGCCGGCCTGTTTTGCTTCCTCTACAACCTGAGCGATATACCGCTGAATCAGGTTGACGTTGGGCATCAATATTTTCGCGCCGTTCTCGCCCTCCGCCGGATACACGCGGCTTTCGGTGTAGTCGATGTTTGCTACCTTGAGCGCGCCCGGCGGAATCTGTAGCGACAGCTTTGCCAAAGAGGGGATTTTCGTAACAGGCAAATTGGACTCGAACATTTCAATTACGCGCCCCACCAGCGCGGGCGCCCTTACTATCGAATCAGGAGTGAGAATCTGATCGCGGATTGAGGTTAGAAACTGCTGCTGCCTTTCCATGCGGCCGAAGTCGCCCTCCGGATCCTCCCATCGTGTTCGCACGTATTTCAAAGCCGTGTCGCCGTTTAGTCGGTGCGTGCCGGCCCTCAAGATAAACGGATCGAATCCGTCGTCGTTCGCGTTTGGGTACTTATAGTCGACTATGTCACGGTCCACGACAACGTCGACTCCTCCAAATAGGTCGACGATTCCGACAAATCCGTCGAAGTCCATGGTCACGTAGTAGTCGATCGGGAATCCGACCAAATCGGATACACGCTGGCGCAAGCTTTCGGCTCCTTCCAGGAAGAGCACGGTGTTTATTCGGTACGGTTCGGTTTCACATTTTTCCAGGCACACGTCGCGAGGAATTGAGACCAGGACCGCCGATCCGGACTCCGGATCTACTTTCAACACCATAATCGTGTCTGTCTTCGCGAACGGATCGTCCTCGCGCTTGTCAGTTCCCAACAGCAGGAAGGAGACCTCTTGCTGGGCCGGCCAGTCTGGAATGAACTCCAGCGGATTGGCCACCTTGGCGGGAAGCTCGACGACTGGCGCGACCGCCTGACGGACTTTCTCCTTGAGATTGGATATTGCAGGCGTAGGAGGGCTCGTCTCCTGGACTTGGGTAACGGGGCTGACTTGAGCTTCGACAGCGCTCGGGGGATCGTCCGCGGAATAGGCCCAGACGACAACTCCGAGAATCGCAGCGATCCCCAAAGCGGACAGCGCTCCGAGGAGACTCAGGTATTCCCCGCGGCTGCGCGAGGGTCTACGGAATGGTTTGGACGATATCAATCTGGCCCAATCTTATACGGCGTCGCGGCGCCAGCAGAGCGCCTCAGCCCCCCATGTGCCCTACTGATAATTGCGAATTATGCCCGCGACTCATGGATGCGTCCACACCCCGCCTCAGTTGCCGGCGGCTTTCACATGCACAACGCACGAGGCGGTTTTCCGTTACCCGGATACTTCGCCTTAGTTTGCCGATTCGAGCCGGTTCTTCGTCCTGACCATCTCTGCCGCGAGCAGTATGGACGCGGTCATGCTTTCGTCACTTGCACGACACTCGCCAGCGCGGCCATAGGCGGTCCCGTGGTCAACCGACGTACGAATAACCGGCGTGTTTACCGTGACATTGATGCCGTGGTGGAACCCGAGCATCTTTACCGCTATGTGCCCCTGATCGTGATACATGGCGACCGCTCCGTCGAAGTCCCCGTCACGCGTGCGGGCGAAAACGGTGTCCGGCGGCAAAGGCCCTTCGACGTTCATACCCAGCGCCCTGGCATCCTCGACGGCGGGGGCAATTTCGTGTTCTTCCTGAGGGCCGAACATGCCGCCAGGTTCGGCGTGCGGATTCAGCCCCGCAACGGCAATATGGGGCCTGTCGAGGCCGACCGCGAGCAGGGCGTTGTGACAGACTTCAATGGCTTCCCGCACGCGCTCGCGCTGTACCAGATCGACCGCGTCTCTTAACCCTACGTGTGTAGAAACGTGTACCACGCGCAAGTTGCCGGCCACGAGCATCATTCTCGGACTCGGTGAATTCGAATACTGTCCGACAATCTCCGTGTGACCGGGGAAGTCGTAACCCGCCATCTTCATAGCGAGCTTGTGCAGCGGGGCTGTTGCCATGGCATCGATATCGCTGGCCATCGCCAGCTCAACCGCCTTAATGACGGCGGTTACGGCAGCTTCGCCTCCCTCGGGGGTCGGGCGCTTGAAAGGCAATTCGCTATGGTCCGTTCCCCATACGTCATAGACCTCCACTGAACCCGGCTCAAACTCCGAATCAGAAACGCTACTGATGCGCCGGGCCGTAAGATCGAGTCCGCAAATGTGGATGATGCGATCGAACGCGGAATGACTTCCAATTGCCAGGGGACGGCATTGTTCGTAAACCTCGGACCGCAACAGTGATTTCGCGACGATTTCCGGTCCGACGCCGGTGGGGTCGCCCAACGTAATGCCGATAATGGGACGGTCGCTCACACGCA
>JAPOVO010000053.1:7033-7353 GCA_026708165.1 Chloroflexota bacterium
CGGCGCGCAATCAGAAGCAACAAGCATAGGCGCAACGATCTCACATAAGCGAACGGAAGTTCTCCGGCGGTCCGCCAAGCGCCAGTCGGGCACGCGGATTTTCAGTCCATTCGTTAACGCAGCGATCCGGACAAGCAGGTTGGTCCGAGCGTCAGGTCGAGGTTGCGTTGACACCGTTGTGACGTCGCTGGTCGGGGCGCCGGGATTTGAACCCGGGACCTCGTGCTCCCAAAGCACGCGCGCTATCCGGACTGCGCCACGCCCCGCATGGTCGCCATAGTTTATAGACGCCGTACATATCCGCCGCGACGCTAATACGT
>JAPOVO010000433.1 GCA_026708165.1 Chloroflexota bacterium
CGGCGCGTCGAGGATGTCGACGATCTCCTGCGGCGGGGTGAGATAGCCGCCGGCGTCAGTGTTGCCAGCTCCGGCGCCGACCTGCGCCGCCACGGAAGCAGCGAGCGCGAGCAGGGCGGCGGGACGGGCGATGCGGGCTGTCGTTGTCATTGCGGTTCTCCTGACAGTGTCCGGGAACCCTATCGCCGGGTGAACGTCTCGACCTCACCTCTCATCGATGGCTGGGCTACACGGACGAAACCCGGGTCAGCCTGCCGGTAGGTCCGCACTCGTCGGCAGTGTCCGGATGGCGGCGCCACGTCGCCTGTCGGCCTGAACGAGATCGAAGTGGCCCTGGAGGTTGAGCCAGAGTTGCGGCTCGACGTTGAACCAGTGGCCGAAGCGCAGCGCAGTGTCGCCGGTAATGGAGCGCTTGCCGTTGATGATCCGGCTCACGCGGTTGGGCGGCACTCCGATGTGGCGCGCGAACTCCGTCGGCGTAACGTCGAGTTCGGCTAGTTCATCCTTCAGCACTTGTCCCGGATGAACGGCTCTCTTCAGCATGTCAGTGCTCCCGCAGTGGCCAGGGGCGATGGTCGCTGTACGTCAAGGGTACATCCTGGCCCAGCACGGCTTCCGTGAGGCCGCGATCCGTCCGCTGGCATCGTGGGCCTTGGCGTCGATATCGTCAGTCCGTCGGCGACGGTGTGACGGCTGTGCGCCTGGGGGACTAATCAGGGAAGACGGAGGACAAGCATCGATGCCAGGAGAACAGACGGCCTCGGCCTCCGGCGCCGTCACCGGCTACGAAGCCGAGCTCTGGAAGATGGCCGACGCGCTGCGCGGCAGCATGGACGCGGCGGAGTACAAGCATGTCGTCCTCGGGCTGATCTTCCTCAAGTACATCTCGGACGCGTTCGAGGAGACCCGAACCAGCCTCGAGGCGGAGCGTGCCGACGGCGCCGATCCGGAGGATCCCGACGAGTACCGTGCCAAGAACGTCTTCTGGGTGCCGCCCGAGGCGCGCTGGACGCGCCTGAAGAAGGCGGCCCGGCAGCCTTCGATCGGCCGGCTCGTGGACGACGCGATGGTTGCCATCGAGCGCGACAACCGGTCGCTCAAGGATGTCCTGCCGAAGGACTACGCCCGCCCGGCGCTCGACAAGGAGCGTTTGGGGCAACTCGTCGACATGGTGAGCAACATCCGGGTGGGCGATGAGGATGCGCGTTCCAGGGACGTTCTTGGCCGGGTGTACGAGTACTTCCTGTCACAGTTCGCGAGCGCCGAGGGCAAGAAGGGCGGGGAGTTCTATACACCTCGCTGCGTCGTCGAGCTACTGGTGGAGATGCTGGAGCCGTACAGGGGCCGCGTGTACGACCCGTGCTGCGGTTCGTCCGGCATGTTCGTGCAGTCCGTCGAGTTCATCGGCGCCCACGCGACGGGCAACGGCAACGGCGCACCGACTGCCAGTGCCGCCGCCGATCTCTCGATCTACGGCCAGGAGTCCAACTACACCACTTGGCGGCTGGCGAGGATGAACCTGGCGATCCGCGGGATCAGCGGGCGGATCGAGCAAGGCGACACGTTCCACAACAACCGCCATCCGGACCTGCGTGCCGACTACATCCTGGCCAATCCGCCCTTCAACGTCTCGGACTGGGGCGGCGAGCGGCTGACTGAGGACAAGCGCTGGAAGTACGGCGTGCCGCCAAGGCGCAACGCGAACTTCGCCTGGGTGCAGCACATGGTGCATCACTTGGCCCCGGAAGGCAGGGCCGGCTTCGTGCTCGCGAACGGTTCCATGTCGTCGGCTCAATCGGGCGAGGGGAAGATCCGCGCGAACCTCGTGGAGGCGAATCTCGTCGACTGCATGGTCGCTCTTCCCGGTCAGCTCTTCTACTCCACCCAGATACCGGCCTGCCTGTGGTTTCTTGCGCGAGACCGAGAGAGCAGCAGTCACGATCACGGCCGTGAGATCCTGTTTATCGACGCCCGCGAACTCGGTCGCATGGTCGACCGCACGCACCGTGAGTTTACCGCCGAGGACATTGGACGTATCGCAGCCACGTACCACGTCTGGCGCGGCGGCGAAGGCGTGGCGCCCTACGAAGACGAGCCCGGCTTCTGCAAGAGTGCACCCTTGGAGGAAGTCCGCAAACACGACCACGTGCTCACCCCAGGGCGCTACGTCGGCTTCAAGCCGCCGGAGGAGGACGGTGAACCCTTCGAGGACAAGATGACGCGCCTGGCTGCCGAGTGGCGCGATCAGCAGGCCCAGGCGAGGAGACTGGACGCGGCGATCGAGGAGAATCTCGGGACACTGGGGTTCGGGATGACGCCGAAGCAGAGGTGCAGCAGACCGTGACGCTCAGCCAGCAGGAGTTCGACGCGATCCTGGCCGATGAAACGAAGCGAATCGTCGGCGACGTAGAGTGGCAGGACGATGAGGATCACTCGCCCGCGCGGGAGTTCAGGGCTGAGGTGTCGTCCGAAGCCGGTTATCCGCTCTTCGTCAACGGCCGCTGCAACCCGAAAGCTGGCACTCTGTCCTACACGATCGTTCATCGGGAGGTTGGTCGCATCTATGGGCTCGATCTCGGTGCCGATCACCACAATCCGGATTGCAACTTCGTTGGGGAGAAGCACAAGCATCGGTGGACGGAGGCCTGTCGCGACAAGCAGGCATACGTTCCCGGGGACATCACCGCTTCGTGGGGTCAACCGGGGGAAGTCTGGAAGCAGTTCTGCACCGAGGCGGGGATCGTTCACGATGGACGCATGGGTGCCTTGAACGCCCAGAAGGAACTGGCTCTATGAACTCCGAGACACTCTGTTCGTCGATCGCAACGTCCCTGCCGCCGCTCTTTAGCTGTTCCCCTGCTCCCGAAGAGGGTGTCAGGGTGCGGACGCCGCTCATGTATCCCGATGGCGGCGTGGTCGATGTGTTCGTCCTCCAGCGCAACGGAGGCTTGACGATCACGGACTTCGGCGAGAGCCTCGGTTGGCTGCGAATGCAGTCGGTGGGCAAACGCAGATCGCCCAAGCAGAACAGGATGATCGGAGACGTGTGCCAGACCTTGGGCCTCGAACTGGAACGCGGTCAACTGGTTCTGCGGGTCGCGGCAGACGCTGGAGTAGGGGACTCCGTGTTACGAGTAGCGCAGGCCGCGGTGCGGGTCTCGGACCTGTGGTTCACTCTGAGAACCAGGGCCGCTCAGAGTGCCTCTGACGAGGTTCATGAGTGGCTGATGGAGCGACGCATTGCCCATGAGCGCAGCGTGAGCCGTATCGGCAGGTCGGGACGGCAATGGACCATCGACTTCGAGACCCACACGGATGAGAAAACCGCGCTCGTGTTCCTGCTCAGTACGGGTTCCCGTGGCGCCGCTCGGCGGATCACCGAGCATGTCGTCGCCGGATGTGTCGACCTAAGCCACTTGCAGGAGAGTCGGCAAGACCTGACGCTGGTTTCCTTGTTCGACGACACACAGGATGTTTGGCGCAAGGAGGACTTCCAGCTTGTCGAACAGCAGTCTGAAGTTGCTCTATGGTCATCTCCTGAGCGATTCGAGGGGCTTCTGCTGGCCGCGTGACGTTCGGGCCGAGACTCGATCCTCGGGGCGGGCCGCCCGCATGAGGCTCCGAGAGATCCGCCCTGCGTGGCTCCACCGACGTGGGGCACTGTGGGCAAGGAGGCGAAACTGTGACTTCTGATGGCGGTTCTGAGAACTTCCGCGGGAGGTTCTGGCTGCCTGCCGAAGACGTGCGGGAATCCGACTGTGTGAACGGCAAACTCATCATCACCGCCGAGAGTGTTACGTTGGTCTTGAAGGGCGAGTCTCTCTGGCATCAGTTCGAAATGTTCCCTCACATCCGGGAACAGTGGGAGACTCGCCTCGTAGGAGCGGTCGGGACCGAGACCTACGTGAGCATCAGCGGATGTCACCGCAGGGAAACAGCCTTCTTCACGTTCGGCTCTGAGCCGCATCTGACGTTCAACGTCACCGGTCTGGCGCTGATCAGCAGCGATGTCAACCTCGTAGCTCCCGACCCACCCCTTGCTCACGAACTCCACTTTGAGGTGGACGGGCTAGCCGAGTGGTTCGCCAGACCGCTGGGCCATCCGCCGGCCCGGCATCCTTGGGCGATGGGCATTCCTAGGGAATCACCAAAGCAGGTGACGGCGAATTGCGATCGACGAGAGTGCACAGCGACGATCGCAAACGGCCTATCCTTGACCGTCCAGAATCGTTTGTACTGGGGCGATGAGGGGCTCTTCGGGCTGAAGATCCGGCAGGCCGCCGTGGCGACCCTCACTTCGTCCATCCTCGTCGAGCCGATGGAGCTACTGAAACGTGCGCTTGACTTCGCCGACTTCATCCGGTTTGTCTCTGGCGAGAAGTGCCGTCTCCATGGCGCGGTCTTCTATCGCCACGATCGGGAGCTGCCAGAAGGCCACTCTGCGGACCCGAGGGTCGGCATGGGTGCATTGAACCGCGCGCCTCGACACCGGCTTCGAGGTTGGGGGGACATGCTCGTAAAGCAGAGGGACATTGAGGGCCACGAGCCGCGGATCTTGGCGGAGTGGTTCCGTGTGCGTGCTGAGAACCGGTATGCGACTGGCCTTCTCGATCACATCATGACGCGCGGGGCTCGAACCGATGCAGGCATGGTCCTCATGGTTGGGATCATCCAGAAGCTCGTCGTACCGGAGGACCGTGATGACCCCGATGAAGACTGTAGTCGGAAGCAGAAGTTCCAGCCGTAAGAGAAGTTCCTTCGCGACATAGGCCTGGAGTCCTGGGGTGTCGATGTCGCTGCGATGGGCAAGAGGTTGTCCGATCTCCGCGGAAAGCCCGCTCACGGGGATCCGCTTCCAGCAGAACCAGATGTGGTTTCGACGTTTCGCTTCGTTGCTGCGGCTCTGAGGATCTACCTCCTCCGCGAGATTGGGTTTTCGCAGGACCAGTGCCATCGAATCGCGATACGAAACCGTGGCGTTCGCGAGGCACTCCAACTGCCAGACCCCGAAGATGCAGACTGGAACAAGATGAACCGAAGCGGCTGGATCATGGGTGGCGAAGACGCGTGAGCACGTACAAGGAAGCTCTCTTCGAGGCGTTCGTTTGGTCTCAGGTCGTCGAGGAAGCCGTCGGAGACCTGGTGCGTCAAGAGGCGGGCATTTCAAGGAAAGCTGTCAGGAGGAAGTCCTTCCACGGGTTGATCGAACGGCTGGAACCGCACGTCGAGCCTTGCGTCTACGAGGCTCTACACGCACTCAGGAAGGATCGAAACACCGTCGTTCATCGGTCCAGCTACATCATGAGCATTCTGGGCGCGGCGGCGGCGCCAGAGGACTTTGAGGATGAGAAGCACGAAGACACGCTTCGTCTTGGGCGGATCAAGCGTGACGCGGGAGACCTGTTCGGCTATCTGATCGAGAGGCTGACTGCTGATGACGAGCCGAGAGACGAGGCGTAACAGTGGGCCGCCGGGACTGTGCCGTCTGGCTCGGCTACCGGGACGCGGTGGAGGGTCTAGTTGACCGCGAAGATGACGTCCAGCTCGGCGCGGCAGCGACCGAACTTGTTCGCGCCTTTTCTCGCCGACGCCAGGGCGCTCGCCGATACGATCGACGGCCTGCCCCGTGACTGAACGCCTGCAGCTTCCCGGTCCTCACCGAGAGCAGCTCGAAGAGTTGTTGCGCGAGCACCTGCCCGATGTCGAGGTCTGGGCATACGGCAGCAGGGTTGACGGCCGGAGCCACGATGGAAGCGCCTTGGACCTCGTACTCCGTGGGCCGGGGCTGAAGGAGATCGACCTGACACGGCTAGCCGATTTCGAGCAGGCGCTGCACGATTCGACGATCCCGTTTTTGGTGGAGGCTCGCGACTGGGCGCGGCTACCGGAGCGGTTTCATGGCGAGATCGAACGGGAGTATGTGGTGTTTCGCTTGGGCACAGGCGCGGCAAAGGAGAGAGGTTGGCGGCCCCTGCCGTTCAGTGAGGCTGTACAAGTCAATCCCCTCGCCCGCCTTGAGCAAGGCCGCGAGTATCCCTATGTCTCGATGGCAGATGTGACAGCTGGCAACCGATCCGTAAGCGCTCATGTTCACCGCATCTACGCTGGTGGCGGTTCGCGCTTCCGTAGTGGCGACACACTCATGGCCCGCATCACGCCTTGTCTAGAGAACGGCAAGATCGGTCGGTACGGGTCGGAGGGCCAACCCGTCGTCGCCCATGGCTCAACGGAGTTCATTGTCGTCAGAGGACGGCCGGGCGTCACCGACAGTGACTTCACCTTCTACCTCACGCGGTGGGAGGAAGTTCGAGCGTACGCCATCGGGCAGATGACCGGCACGTCTGGCAGGCAGCGCGTCCCGACTGGGTCACTGGCGCATCTGTTGGTGTCAGTACCGCCGCTAGACGAGCAACGAAGGATGGCCCATATCCTTGGCACGCTGGACGACAAGATCGAGCTCAATCAGCGGATGAGCGAGACCTTGGATGCGATGGTACGGGCGTTGTTTGAATCGTGGTTCGTGAGTTTTGATCCCGTGCGCGCGAGAACGCGGGATGGCGATCCAGACGTCCTGGAGCGCGTCGCCGGTCTCTTTCCGGACAGCTTTGCGGGATCCGAAGTGGGCGACGTTCCTTCTGGTTGGGAGGTCGTGCCTTTGACAGAGATCATGGACGTCAATCCCGCGCGACGGTTACGCAAGGGCGACTTGTCTGCCTACCTCGGCATGTCCGACATGCCTACGCGAGGCCACGCCCCGAGCCGCCCCGTAACCAGGAGACCGTATGGTTCGGGGATGCGGTTCGTGAACGGCGACACGCTGCTGGCGCGAATCACTCCCTGTCTGGAAAACGGCAAAACGGCCTACGTCGACTTCCTTGCCACCGACGAAACCGGCTGGGGTTCCACCGAGTACATCGTGATGCGCCCGAAACCTCCGCTACCGACGGAGTTCGCCTACTGTCTGGCCCGCAGCTCGGCCTTCAGGCACTTCGCGATTCAGAACATGACCGGAACGAGCGGTCGCCAGCGTGTATCGGCAACAGCTTTGTCTCACTTCCGGTTGCCCGCGCCACCGGTTGAGATTGCCGCAGAGTTCGGCGTGGTTGCGGGGGACCTGCTGAACAGAGCGAGCCTAGCTGCCAGGGAATCCCAGGCGCTGCGCGCCCTCCGGGAAGCCCTTTTACCGGCGCTCCTTTCCGGCTCACTGCGAGTAGATGGCACAAGGGAGCTGAGGAGATGATCGAACCGGCACAGTCGCTCGCGTTCTCGATCCAGTCGGCCCCAGGCGTATACGCCCTGTTGCTCGGCTCAGGCGTTTCGCGGGCAGCGGGGATCCCGACCGGCTGGGAG
>JAPOVO010000414.1 GCA_026708165.1 Chloroflexota bacterium
ACGGGCCGACAGACAGCGCCCGATTCTGGATAGGTGAATTCCACATTGCTGACTTCGATGCCGGCGCCGTCGAGCCGGGACGCCTGGGTGGTTTCGGGCAGTACCTCCGCCTCGTCGAGTTCGCGCACCAGCCGCGCGCCCAACCCAAGATGCGCAAACGTAGCCATCAGGTTGAGCATGCGTACCAAGGGCAGCGTGAATCCAAGCCCAACGATGAAGAAGAACAGCAGCGTCGACGTGTCGACGTGTCCGAAGTGCCAGAGCAGCAATCCGATCGGCACGATGGTCACCACCGGCGACGTCACCAGAACGTAGAACGCCGTGAACATCGGAAGCAACTCCCGCCCCCACTCAGCTTCGTAATGCGCGGCTCCGTCGATCGCGGCCTTCGTCTCTCCGAAGACGCGGCGAGTGCCGTTGAACGTACGCACAACCGGCATCGCGCGTACCAGCTCGACGATGGAGGCGTTCATGCGCGCCATGCTGCGCGTGTACTCGCCTAGCTTGCCGCTGCCGTGCTTCATGCCCATCGCCATGAGCGGCAATCCGACCGCCACAACCGCCAGGCTCGCCAGAGCCATCCGCCAGTCCACAATCACAAGCCATGCGATCATGAAGATCATTGCCGTAAACGCCGAAACGCTGTCCGGAACGGCATGTGCCAAGAACAGCTCCAGCCGCTCGATGTCGTCGCTAAGCGTTCGTTGGATTTCTCCGGAGCGCCGGTTAGAAAGGAACCCCAGCGGCACGCGGCCGAGGCGCTGGCCGATTCGAAGGCGCAGGCGCTCTAGCGTCGCGTAGGCGGCCCGATGCGAAGTCCAGTCCGCGGCAGCCGCCAATGCGTACTGGAGCACCACGGAGCCTGCCGCCAGGGCGGCGTAGCTGTACATCGCATCGGGGTTGGCGACGCCCGCCACCACGTCGTCAACGGCGCGGTAGACCGCCCAGAACGGCCCGAGCAGCGCCAGCGACCCCGCCGAGGCCAGCATGGCCGCCGCTGCGAAACTGACCCGGCCGTGTCTTGCGAACGGCAGCAGGATGCGAAACCCGGTGGACAGATTGATGTCTTCCGAAGCACCGGCGTCCGCCCCGTCCTGGGAGGCGAACGATTGCTTGTCGGAATCAGTCAAGTCTCACCTCGTCGTGAGTCGAACACGATCAGCCTCAAGCCGCGTCGTCTTGTCAATACAACGGTCAGTTAGTAGTGGCTAACAATCTGACTTAGCTAAGTCTAAGAGTTGCCTAAAGTAGCTCCAAAACACCACCGTAGACTCGGCGATCTGGTCGGAAACGGGAACTCGGTAGAGCCGCTCAGTCTTCGCTCTCGTCCTCCGCAGGCGGCCTGGGCGCAACTCCAGATCGGCACGATGGGCGCCACTCCCATACGCCAGGATTCTGAATCAGACCTTAGCTATGGTCTAAGCCTGAAGGATGGGTACCTGTCGGTCGTAAGAAAGAACGCATATGCAAAGACTCTGAGCAAATAGCGAAAGTAGCCTTCGGAGAATGCGAACAGCGCCTTGGGGTGCCTGCCCGTTGCCAACACTGCGATCCAGACGACGGGGGTGATTGCAAGCCATACGATTGAGAGGACAGTCACCCAGATGTAATGCGGAGCCGCCAGCAACCACTTTACAAGTGGCAAGTAACGGTTCAGACGTCGGCTGTCCGGGAATGGGACGTCGAGTCTGAAGTGCTGGTTTGCGTCGGAAGAGGGATATCTGTCCATCATCAGCAGCAGATACAGTCCCACTCTGGCCGAATAGACAAGGGCCTTAAAGACCAGGTTGTACCACCATCGCGGATATCGCTTGCGAAAGAGCAACATCAACAGAGGTGGCAGCGGCAGGAAATAGGGCAAAACCTGAGTCACGAAATATAAGACCGTCAGAAGGATGACGATCAATTTCAGGTTCTCGCCCAGACGTATCAGGTCGGTCGGTACCGCAATCATCAGCGTGGTGCCTACTATGATCGCGGCGACCGACACGCTGCGCCAGAGCGCTGATAGTCTGCCGATCTCCCCCTCGGGATAGTCGACATTGAACTCCGCCGGATAAGCCCCCACTTGGCGTGGACTCGTGCTATGTCCACCTTCCCGAGAGGCCTCCAACAAACTATCGACCCCAGGAGTGCCGCCCATCCAGACACTCACCGCGTCAGAGCCTCCCTACCTTGCTACGCCAATGCGCCGGCTTCTCGTAGAAGCGCCTGGGTGCCCTTGAGGTCCGAAAGCTGGTCGAGCGGGATGCTCGGCTTGTCTATGTCGGCGAGCGGCGTCAGCAGGCGCTGAATTTTCACGCCTTCGACTAGCGGGTACTCAAACGTCTGCCCGGCAAAGTACTGCTGCCCGACCGTCGACAGCGCGAAGTCGAGGAACTTCGTCGCCTGCTCCTTGTTCTCCGAGGACTTCAGAATGCCCGCGCCCGCCACCATCACCAGCGAACCGGGGCCTCCCGCCGGTAAGTGGTAGTTCCTCGCCGCAAACGCGTCGCCCTCCTCGGCCAGGAACCGGTACAGGTAATAGTGGTTCACCAGCCCGACGTCGACCTCCCCCGCTCCCGCCGCCGCGACGATCGGCGTGTTCTTCGGGTAGATGCCCGGCTCGTTGGCCATCAGGCCGCTGAGCCATTCCTTGGTCTTATCTTCGCCCCATACCGAGCGCATACCCGTCACCATCGTTTGGAACGACGAATTGGTCGGCGGAATTCCGATCCGCCCCTTCCACGCCGGGTCCACGAATCCCCACAAGTCGTCGGGCAGGTCGGCTTCCGTAAGTCTGTCGGTGTTGTAGACCACCACGCGGGCGCGGCCGGATATGCCCGTCCACAGCCCCTTGCCCGAGCGTGCCCATGCCGGCACCCCTCCGATAACTTCGTCCGGCAGCGGCGACAGCAATGACTCCACCGAGCCCAGACCGCCCGGGTCCTGCGCAAAGAAGACATCCGCGGGACTCGCGTCGCCCTCTTCCAGAAGCGTTGCCGCAAGCTCGCCGGTCTTTGCGTACTTGACCCCGACGTTTATGCCGGTGGCGTCCGCGAACTGCCTGATTATCGGATCGACCAGGCTCTCGCTCCGTCCCGAATAGATTGTCAGTGAGCCGGGGTCCATGGGCGCCGCCGTCACTACCTTCTCGACGATCGTCTCTTTCTCGACGATCTGCGTGACGACCTTTTCCTGGACGACCGGCACTTCTTTGACAACCTCGACTTCGACCGGCTTTTCGACTTCTACGACTCTCTCTTTTTCAACAATCTGAGTGACGACTCTCTCAACCGGCACTTCCTGGGTTACAACCTTGACCACTTCTTGAGTGACGATCTGAGTCTCGCCGCACGCAGCCAAGATCGGCGCCGCCCCCGCACCCACGGCCAGCGCTCCGAGTATCCGTCGCCGGGACATACGATTCATGTGAGGCTCTCCTTCTATCTACCCACCGTAGATAACTGCCAAGTGAATTTAGCTGATTCTAACGGTCGATGTTAGTTACCACTAACATCTTCAATTAGCGTCACCTAAAGTTGATATCACATTCCGCGCCCGCTGCCAAAAAGTTTTTTGGTACGGTCCGATCAGGAAGTCTGGCGGCGAAACAGCGGTAGTTTTAGGGAGTCGCGACCGGCCGGAGCTTGCTGATCACCGGCTTCGGCGCTGAAACCTGCGAGTTCTCACGAGGCTCGATCGCCAATCCCGATTCTGAATGGCGGCCCGCAACGAGCCGGACGTCACGCCGGGCGGCACATCATCCGCGCCAGGGCGGCCAGATCGGAGACGACTAGGTCGGGCAACGCGTCCGCGCCGCGCGTTCCGCCTCCCCGGTTCGCGCGGTTGACCCACACGCACGCGACGCCAAGCTGGTTGGCCGGAGCGATGTCATGGTAGAGGCTCTCTGCGACGTGCAGCCATCGCTGCTTTTCGACCGCCATTCGCCGGGCGGCGGCGTCGAAGTTGCGCAGGCTGGGCTTGTAGCTTCGGACCTGCTCCGCGGTGACCACGGCGTCGAAGTCGACACCCAGCGCCTCGGCCGTTCCGGCGAACAAGCCGTCGTCCACGTTCGAGATCACGGCGAGCTTGTAGCGGGTTTTCAGCGCGGTCAGCGCGCCCTTGACGTCCGGGAACACCGGCCAGCCGGGCAACGAGTCAGCCAGGCACTCCAGCTCCGACTCGGTGCATTGGAAGCCAAGTCGAGTCCCGATCATCGCCATTACCTCGTGCAAGACGCGCCGGTATTCCATGTAATCTTGCGACCGCTGCACCCTCGGCTCCGCCTCCGCGAAGAGCGCGAGAATCTCAGCCCTGGACTTGCTCATTCCACGAGACTCCAGCACCCCTGCGACCGCCATCGAAATGCCCGTCTCCCAATCGACCAGGGTCCCGTAGCAGTCGAAGCTCAGCCATTCGAAGCGGTCGAAATCAAGCATGTCCCTCCCCTGCTCAAAAAGACTGGACGATTCTTCGTATCGGCTGACTAGTCGGATAACCCCAGGACGGTAACACTTCCGCTGCACATATCCATCATGGCCGCCACCGCTGTTCTGCATCGACGAACGCCCCATGTCGGAAAAGAGGTGGCGGGATGAGACACGCTTCAGGAAGATGATGGATGTGACGTGGTTCCCGTAGCAGGCGGCGGCGTGTCCGCGCCCTCCGCAAGCTGTCGCAGGGCATCGCCCTGGACGCGGAAGAGGCGCCATTCGGATAGCATCTCGGCCCCCAAGTCTTCGTAGAAGCGGTGGGCGTCGGTGTTCCAGTCCAGCGCCATCCATTCGAAACGACCACATGCGCGCTCCACCGCGATGGCTGCCACCCGCCGCAGTAGCAGCGTGCCCAGACCACGGCGTCGGTATTCAGGAGTCACGTAGAGGTCCTCCAGGTACATGCCCCGCCGGGCCAGGAACGTGGAGTAGGTGTGGAAGTAGACGGCGAATCCCGCGGGCTCGTCACCCGCGAACGCCAGCAGCGCCTCGGCCGCCGGCTGGTCGCCAAACAGCGACGCCAGCAAGTCCTCCTCCGTCGCCGTCACCTGGTGTGTCAGATGCTCGTACTCCGCTATGCCGTGGATAAAAGCCAGAAGCCGGGGTACGTCGGCCGCCGTGGCGGGGCGTATGGTGAATCGGGGTTGTTGAGTCAATGCCG
The DNA here is from genome assembly GCA_026708165.1 of Chloroflexota bacterium. Taxonomy (GTDB): domain Bacteria; phylum Chloroflexota; class UBA11872; order UBA11872; family VXNJ01; genus JAPOVO01. The sequence goes on from JAPOVO010000414.1 coordinate 5,137, forward strand.
TCTCCGTTCTTTTGGGTCTTGGGGATCCGCCATGTCGCGGCCCCATCTTCGCCGGGACGTCTGCCGGCTTTCGGCTCGGAGGTCAAGACCCGTTCGACGCCGTTGATGCCTGCGGCCCGAGCCCGCAAGTCCTACGCCCCTGAGAAGAGAACGCGGGTCCCAGGCTCGATCCCCGAATATGGTTGTCAGAACCCGCGCCAGCCGGGCAGAGCCGCCGCCTGCCGGACCCACTCCGCCATCTGCTCCTCGTCCAGTTCTCCCTCCTGGATGTTGATCCAGCGCGCGTCCTTGTCTTTGCCCGAGCCGGGCGGGGCGGGTCGCAGCGACGCGCCGTGGACGAAGGTCACCTTCACGTCACGGGTCAAGACGTGGTAGGTCACAAACCAACCCTCGCCCTCCATGCCATACCACGGCGAGTTCCACCTGACGGCCTTGCGCACCTGCGGCACGGCTCGCACGATCAGGTCGTCGAGGCGGCGCCCAACGTCGCTCTTCCAGCCGGGCATGGCCGCGATATATGCCTGCACCGGAGCGTCGCCGTCGCCTTTGGGAATCTGTGGGTTGCCGCCCGACAGCAGGACCGGCTTCTCCGGCTGCGTGGAGTTGTAGGTCACCGCTTCGAGCACCAACTCCTCGAACGCGGCAGCGTCTATCTCGTCTCCCTCGCGAAGGTCTATCGCCCGCCACGTGTTACCCGCCGGGGTCACGTTGAAGAGCTTGTTCCGATCGGCGAGCGCCGACCCGTGCGCGAACGTGACCCTCAGCTTGCCCTTGAGAGGTTTGGCGACAGCGAAGACCCCGTCGTGCGACCACGCCGGCGATCCCATCCACTTCCATTGCTCGACCGCTTCGGGGTCGGCCTCGCGAATCAGCCTGCGGACCTCGGCCAGCCTCTCGCTTCTCCAGTCGTCCAGGTCCGCGATCAGCTTGTCGATTTTCTTGGATGCGGTCGAGCGGCCCGATGACTTCCCCGCCGCCTTGCGCGCTTTTGCGCCCCTCGCGGACTTCTTGGAAGCCGTGCCGGTCAAACCCTAGCTCCCGCCTGTCAGCGTGAATATGATTGCGTTCAAGATAAGCACTGGTATAAACGCGAGCAGAATTACGAAAAACGCCCGCAGTGTCGACGAGTAGTCCAGGCACTGCCGGACGGCAACCACCATTCCCGCGATCGTCCACACGAATGTCAGCAGCGCGATGACTAAACCGATCCCCGGTAGGAAGGTGATCACATTCAGAAGCCCCGGGGTTTGGGCGAATCCCGTGCCCCGGGCCAGTTGCCCCCAATCGGCCTCGGTGTTTTCTGTCTTCAATATCGTCGCGCCGATGAGCCAGGTAAACAGCGCCCACATCGCCCAGCTCACCACGCCGCGTATGACGCCCAGGACGAGTCCCCTCACCACGTCGATTTCCTCACCGGCCAGCATCTGGCCAACGAAACTGGCGAGCGTGACCAGCACCACTATGAGCAGCGCCTGGCCTGTGGCGCCGGTGTCTCTCTCGACATCCTCGTACGTGTCGGCACTCAAGCGGGCGGCGCCCAGCATCCTGTCAATCATTCAGTCACTCCACTTCGGCATGAACGCCACTGGGCACGGTCGGCAAAGCCCGCCGTCGCTTCCGCGACATGGTACCCGTGACCTGCCTTAAAGGTCTCAACCACGCGCTATGTTAGCCCCACTTCAATCAGCCCCGGTGTGATGCGCCACATCCATGGCGCTGTGGAAGATTGAAACGCCGCCACGCTCAGTCAGAGAACCGTCCCGCTCCGCTCCGCAGGAGTCGACCCTTCCCTAAGCCGCGCCCCGCGCTTCCCTGCGGCGGCGAAGCGGCTGCCCGCGTCGATACGTAGCCACCCGCCAGAGCCACTCCGCGGGTCCGAACAGGAAGCGGGCCAGCCACGCCTGCGACCACCACAGCTGCAGCGCCCAGACCGCGAACACGAACACCAGCACGGCGCTCCGGTTCACGATATCGACTTCGCCCAGCCAGACCGTCAAAACAAGAACGCCCAGCACCGTCTGCGTCAGGTAGTTCGTCAATGCCATCCTCCCGACCGCGCGCAGCCGCCCCTTCAGCCGGTTGTCCGCGCCGTTGTTCCAGAGAATGATCAGACTCATATACCCCAGCGAGGCGGGGATCGTGCCAAGTGTGTTGGGGATCTGGCCGAC
>JAPOVO010000065.1 GCA_026708165.1 Chloroflexota bacterium
CGAAGCGTGCGTAGCGCACGTCGGCTCAACCTTTCAGATATGAGACTCCGCGTCGGGCACAGACATGTCGGGCACCATTTGGATCAGACCGAACCGGACTGAGACGACTGGGTCGGGGCGAAGGTATATCAGATTCGCTCATCCACGCCCACCTGCGTCCTCAAGAAACGGAGACTATCTAGTTGTCCGCCTGAATTCTCTGAATCACGCCGCAAGCCACCCGACCTCCCGCCCCGGCGTCCTCGCCGTACGTGTCAGGCTTTGCGTGGACGATGATGGCCGAGCCGTCGGAGTCAAATAGAGAGTTGTAAGCCCCCGCCGCCAGAGTCACATTGGCGGTGAAGAAGTCTGCCTTGGCCGCGCCATTTTCACCTGCGTAAATGTTGGGCAGGTCGCCCGCGTGGAAGCCATCGACGTTATTGAAACCGTGACCCTTTCCCAAAGGACTGAAGTGATCGCCGGCAGCTCCAAAGTCAGGTTCACAGGCGCCGACCGCATGGATATGGAAGCCATGACCGCCGGGAGTCAGACCCAATACGTCAGCCGCGACCAGAACACCATGGGACATTTGTGTCAGCGTTACAACTCCAGCCTGTGAGCCGTCGGTTCCTACCAGGGCAGCCCTGGCCGCCGCTCCCACGTCCGAGCCGTCCCACGTACGCAGTGCCACGGAACCAATCTCGGCCAACTCGTCGCGATGCTCATTCACGCAAGCCTGCTCCGCCCGGTCGCCGTGTACGCGTTCGTAGATGCCGACGTTCTTGTATTTGCCTCGACTCTGCTCAAAGACGTCGTTAAGTTCCACGCAGGTCCCAGGCCATTCATGGAGAGTATCCGCGCGCGCCGCGACCGCTAGGGCAGCCGCGCCAATTAGCGCAATTAGGACCGGGCGTAGAAACTTCATGACGAGCCGCCTCGGAGAAATGCTAAAGACAACGAAGTCTATCGAAAAAGCCAGCGTCGGGGTTCAGGCCGTCTCCACTGTCGCTTAACTCGAAGACCGGGACAGAATTGCTCGCGATTTTCATATAGAGAATCCGGACGGATCCCGACATCCTCTCCCGATCCCCTGAACCTTGCTGAAGCGAACCCACCGGCTCCGCGCTGCTCAATCTGGTCTGCGAAACCTATTGCCCGCTAGCCGAGAACATTCTCCCCGCCATCGTCGAGTTCCCGTGGCCTCAACCAGTAGTTGAACTGCGGCGTCCAGTCGTCCTCGCTGTAGCCGGCCAGCGCCAGAATGTGCCAGACCGAGCAGAAAATGTCGCCAGGTCCGAAGAAGACGGAGTTCTTACGCACGATCTTGCCGTCCTTCCGTTCGTACAGGGCGGCTCCAGGCATGTTGTCGTAGTCAGGAGTCGCGATCTGCTCGCGCATGTAATCGCCCCCCGCGTGAGAGGCGAGTCGGAATCGCCAGCCGCGGGAATTCGCGAATAGTCGCTGGGTCTCGGGATCGTCCTTTGACACGAGCACAACCGCCATCGCCGACTCCAGGTGCGGTACGAAGCCGTTGAACCCGTCGGCCCACAACGTGCAAGACCGGCATCCTTGGCCCATGTTGTGAATTACAAACAGCTTGTCCCACCCTGCGAAGAGATCGCTCAGACGCGTCTCCCCGTCCTGAGTCTGGAACGTGTAGTCGGGTACTTCATAACCGGAAGCCGCCCGCCGCATCGCGTTGAGCCTCTCGGTCAGAACGCCAATGTGAAGCTCCAATTCCTCGATCGTGGCGTTGGCGTCGATTGAAAGTACTTCCGAGTCAGACATCTCCCCTCCTCTCTAACCTTCTCATCGTGTACAACATCCCTCTTCAGCTTCACGAGTAGGTCAACTGTTGACAAGGGGACTCTTCGTATCGACAGACTTGGCTCCTCGGGCAGGACTTGAACCTGCAACCATACGGTTAACAGCCGTCCGCTCTACCAATTGAGCTACCGAGGACTGTACTGCCAACATTATCGGGTATCGGGCACGCATCTCAACAGTCTGCCCGTCAGCGGCGCGGACGAATTTGCGCCCGGCGACGATCGACGCCCGTCTCACGGCGACCGCTCGCCCAGAATGTCGCAAATCACGCGTTCGGCTTTCGCTGCTGCTCGTGGGTCGTTTGACCGGTGCCTCCGGAGTTGCAGCAATGCCTTCCACAGCCCCCACCCCCGCCCACGTACCCGGGTCCCTTCATCGACTGCCAGCTCCGCGCGAAACGCCTCCCGGCTTTTCCCTGAGAACAGCGTCCAGGCTATCGTCACGTCGCATGACGGGTCCCCGGCAACCAACTGCCCGAAGTCGATCACCCCGCACAGCCGTCCGTCCTTCACCAGCAGGTTCCCATCCGCGACATCTCCGTGGACCCATACCGGCCGGCGACCAAACCGCTCCGCCAGCGCCGCCTCCCACGCCGCAGCGGCGGCGTTCCGATCGATTACATCCCGCAACTCGTCCATGCTCTCGCGAGTTTCGGCGTCGTAGACCGCCAAGTCCCCGCCGCGAAAGAAATTGTGCTTCCCGGGCACCGGCGCGCCGGTCGCGTCTATCGACTGCAGACAATTCAGAAAGCTGGCCAGGCGCCTGGCGAATTCGACCATATCGGCGATGCGATCTTTCGACGCCGTCTCTCCCAGGATCCAACTCAGAATCGACCACGGCCAGGGAAACTCCAGGCTGGGCCTGCCTTTTCCGAGAAGCACTGGTATGGGCAGTGGGAGATGTGGCCCAAGCTTCGGGAGCCACTCGTGCTCGACCGCCACATGCGCGGCGTAGGTCTCTCGACTAGGCAAACGGACGCTCATCGCTTGGCCGAGACGGAATGTGCGGTTGTCGTGCCCGCCGGGCGCGACCGGCTTTATCGGCAGTCCCGCCCACTGCGGGAACTGGCTGGACACCAGCCCTCTTACGAGGCATGTGTCGATCTTCACAGGGTCGAACCGCCGCTGTTCGCTTCTGCCCCAACCATCATCACCCCCACTCCTATCGTCATTTCCCCCGCCATCGTCTCACCCGTCAGGTACATCCCCGCGAAAGCGGGGAGCGTGAAGCGCTGGAATCCACACGCCTGAACAAAACCGCCCCATGCTTCCACTCTCGAAGTCCATCGAGAAATCATGTGATGCCTGGGAAGCCACGGGAGTGCCCGCCGCCCGGTCTCATATACTGAGTTCAATCGATTGACTTGCCAAACGTACAACTCTCGTTGGTGGGGAGTAAGGCGGCGACCGGATGACCGACATTACGACTTTCCTTAGCGTCGAGCAGGCTGCCGAGCGCATTCTGTCGGTCTTCGAGCCGCTGGATGCTATTGAGGTACCGCTCGACCGATCTCTCGGGATGGTTCTCGCCGCCGACGTGATCGCGCCTCATGACGTTCCTCTCAACGACAACTCCGCCTTCGACGGCTACGCCCTGCACGCGGCCGATATCGCAAGTGCTTCGGAGCAGTCACCCGTCCGCCTGCAGGTCGTATACGACTTGCAGGCCGGCTTTGTGGGCGACGCGCCTGTAAGCCGGGGGCAGGCCGTAAGGATCATGACGGGCGCGCCCGTGCCAGAGGGGGCCGACACGGTCGTCGGATTCGAATCCACCGACCGCGAGGACTGGGGCAAGTTCGGAACCGATCCTCGCGGTGATTCCGTGCAGGATCGGTCGTTCGTCACGGTGCTCGAGGTCGAGGAAAAGGGCGAGAACATCCGCCTTGCCGGTGAAGACATCGCACAAGGCCAGATGGCGCTCCCCAAAGGCACCGAACTGAGACCGGGCGCCATCGGCGTTTTGGCATCGCTCGGGTACGGCCGCGTGCCGGTGCACCGCAGGCCCGTGGTCGCCGTGATACCGACCGGCGATGAGATTATCGAGGTTACCGACCCCATTTCGCCCGGCAAGGTACGCAACAGCCACGCCTGGGGGCTGGAATCGCTCGTACGTCATCACGGTGGAGCGCCCCGTCGCTGGAGCATAGTCCCCGACGACATCGACGCCGTGCGGGAAAACCTACGTGCCGCCGCCGAGGTTTCCGATCTGATGCTCACCATCGGCGGGGTTTCGATGGGCGATTACGACCTCGTCAAAAACGTCGTCGGCACACACGGCAACGTGGACTTCTGGCAGATAGCCATGCGCCCGGGCAAGCCGCTCGTGTTTGGCGAGATCGACGGTACCCCGATCATGGGACTGCCCGGCAATCCGGTCTCCGGTCTGGTCGTGTTCGAGCAGTTCGGCCGCCCGGCGGTCCGCAAGATGCTCGGATTCACCAAGCTCCGCAAGCCCACGGTCGAAGCCGTTCTCAAGCAGGGCGTTTACGGCAAGCGCGGACGCCGCATCTACGCGCGAGTGAAAGTGGAGCGAGTCGACGGCGGTTACGAGTGCTGGCCGACTGGCGAGCAGGGATCCGGGATTATGTCCTCGATGGCAAAGGCCGACGGACTCGCGATCATCTCGGAGCACGGCGGTAGTGTTCCGGCGGGAGAAACCGTGGCGGTCCAAATGCTGGACTGGCCCGACGTGGATTAGTAGCCTGCCCGCCGCCGGTCGTTCGGCGGCGCGCCGGTCGATATACTCGAAGACTCGATTTGGGCGTGTAGCTCAGCTGGTCAGAGCGCACGGTTCACATCCGTGAGGCCACAGGTTCGAGTCCTGTCACGCCCACCAAGCTGGACAAAATCAGGAACCTTAGTCCTCAGATTCAGCCTTCCTCTGTAGTGGCCGCCTCTCTACTCGCGCAGAAGGCGAGCGTATTGGTCGACTGCGAGAACTTAGGAGCAGCTAGCCTGCGGCCTTTCCTTTTTTCTCCCAACCGATCGGCGGCCGTATCAACTTGCCACGGCCGCCGATGAGTCAGAAAAAAGCAATCCAGCCCCTAGGGTTCAGGTTGCCACCTAGAATATGTCCTACTCCAATGACGGAACAACGGGTTAGCTGAGCAGTGGGACAGTCCACATCCGAAGCCGAGGCGATCATCGGCGAGAGCGACCAGCTTCGCTCAGTCGATGCCATCGAATTCCTCGACAAGGGATTCTCCGACGAACGGAAGTATGTGATCTGGGAGGGCGGCGAACCTACCTACTTGCTCAGGATTAGCGGCATCGAAAAGCTGCTGCGGCGTCGGGATGACTTCGAGCTCCTCCGCACCCATCACAACAGAGGCATTCGCTGCTCTCCGCCCCTCGAATTCGGCATCGACCGACGAAGCCGGCTCTGTTATGCCTTGCTCGGCTACATTCCTGGCGAGAGCGGGTCAGACGCGATTCCGAAGCTGCCAGACTCGGTTCAGTACGAAATCGGGATGGATGCAGGCCAAGAGCTATGGGCTCTGCACCAGTTGAAACATCCCACCGGTAACTTCGATTGGTTTGATGTCCGGGTTGCCAAGTACCACAGCAAGGTCATCCAGGCCCGCGAACACGGACTGACGTTCAGAGGACAGGCAAAGGTCGAGCGCTATATCGACACCAACATCTCCCTCCTGCGAGAGAGTCAAGTGCGTTTCCAACATGACGACTACCACTCGGACAATCTGATTGTCCGTGAAGGGAAACTTCAGGGAGTCATAGACTTCAATAGGTGCGACTGGGGTGACCCGGTAGAAGACTTCTACAAAGTCCCGTGGTTCACCACGACGATCAGCATTCCTTTCGCACGGGGCCAGGTCGAAGGCTACCTGGACGTCGCATCGCCCGATCGCTTCTGGGAACGATACAACCTACTGGTCGCCCTCAATCTGCACGGCAGCCTCATATTCGCGCTCCAAGAGAATATGGACTGGTGGCCGGAAAGACTGGACAGGATCGTCTCCGAACACGATTTTGAAAAAGGCGGTCCACCAGGTTGGTTTGTAGAGGGCTCTTAGCATCGCCCCCTACATACGCAAATACGTCGATGCACACGAGAAGATGGTATTCGGGCAATCACCTGCGAGCGCAACGCCGGACACACGTAATAGAGCTCAATCAGCTATGGTCCTCGAGGTCGCGACGCGCTGGCAATACAGCTTTCGATATCATCCTGATCCTGTATAAGCACAAAAGCGGGAGATTTCTTAGATCGTCACCGAGACGCCCGCCCAACCCAACAATCCCGTTAGCCGAGAACCCTCCCCCACGCTTAGACATATGGAAGGGCGATCCTGATGGAGGGGCGCACGTTCGATCTAAGCCGGATCGCCAGGGCCGCGAAGTACTCGTACAAGGGACTGCGATACGCCGTCGTCAGGGAAGCCGCGTTCAGGCAAGAACTGATTCTCGCGGCAATTCTGGTCCCGGTGGCCGTCTGGCTGGGAGACAGCGGCGTCGAACGAGCCTTGATGATAGGCGTATTGCTTATCGTGCTGATTGTCGAGCTATTGAACTCCGCGATTGAGACGACGGTCGATCGGATCGGTGCCGAGTTTCACGAACTGTCCGGGATCGCCAAAGACCTCGGCTCGGCCGCCGTGTTCATCTCGCTTATCACCGTGCCCATAGTGTGGACGTTGGTGATGCTCAATTGAAGCGCGGGAGTTCTACGGCAGAGACTGAAGGCTAGACCTTCCGCCGCACCGCGTTCGATTCAGCTTCCGTTGTGAGCCGCCGCATCCTCACGGGCGATCCGCGGAACAGGCACCGCCTGGCGTTTGCTCCTAGCGCTATCCAATCCGGAGAGACAGCGTACGAGGCTTTCAATCAGAAGCTCTCTAACCGTCGAAAGGAAGTTTTCCGCTCCACTCTGTGCTCGCTAGTCCGATCCGCTGCGCAAGAGACGACGGCCGGCGGCGCACGCCACCAGCACGTACAGCGGATCAATGAATCCCCAAAAGGTCAGACGGATGTCCGACTGACCGGCGTCTCCAGCCACAAGGTCGTCGAACCAGTTCCACAAGAACCACATGGATAGGAACGCCGCAAGATATAGCAGAACGTTGGCTTCCAGATACGCCCGGCTAACTCCGTCCCCGCCGCTTCCCTCCGTCACGCGTTTTAAGTGGTAACCGACCATCAGCGAGACAATCACCCCAATAGCCATGAACACGTCGAGGATGCTCCAGATTTGATCGACGTCCACCGCATCTTCATAGAAGGCGCTGAATATGAAGTGCAACGCAACCGCCAGCGCGCTCGCGCCCACCACCAAGCCAACGAGCTTCCGTACCATCGCCATAGTCATCGTCCCCTTCTAACGACCGAGCCGCCGAGCGCACACTCCTCGACTGCCGCGATTGCTGCTGCTACCACTACAGTCCGAGTTTAG
>JAPOVO010000017.1:0-5827 GCA_026708165.1 Chloroflexota bacterium
CTGGGCGTCAAGATAATCGACCGCCGCAACGAGGTCGTCAGCCTCTCGAAGGCCCAGGCTCGTATACCTTCCTCCGCTCTCCCCGCATCCCTGACAATCGAACGTCATGATCGAAAACCCACGATTCCACAGCGCCTCAGCCCGCGACTCCATCTCGCGATGATTGGTCCACGCGCCATGACACAAGACAATCGTGCCCTTCGCTCGCTCGCGGATCCCGGTCCAGCCGGCGAGCCGCAGCCCGGCGCGGTTGTGAAAGGTCACCCGCTCGAACGAGACCTCCGCCGGCTGGTATCCCTCCGGCTCATACTCTCGTTTCGGCGTTATCAGGTTGAAGGCGGAGCGGACGGTGATCGCTAGGTAACCGAGAACCGCCGCGCCTATCAGCGCTAGGGCGGTCTTCATCTCCCGCTGGCAGCCTCCACCATCGATTCGACGTATGAACGCGCCGCGTCCAGCCGCTCGTCGTCGGACGCCTCCTCGATCAAGCGGACGAACCTGCCGCCGATGATCGCGCCGTTCGCTTTGCCCCGAAGCGACGCGATGTGGTCCGGGCGTGAGATTCCGAATCCAACTACCAGCGGAATCGACGTTTCGCGGCGAACTCGGGCCAGGAAATCGCCCACGCCCTGCCCAATCTGCTCTCCCCCGGTCGTGCCGGTAAGCGAAACGCAATACAGAAAACCGTCGGCATGACTCGCCACGGTCTTCAGTCGGCTTTCGTTGGTCGTCGGGGCCACCAGGTAGACCATGCTCAGATCGCAGCCTTGCAAAGCCCGCTCGAACTCGCCGGCTTCGTCGGGAGGAAGGTCTGGAACTATCAGCCCGTCCACGCCGGCTTCGGTCGCATCCCGTACGAGGTTTTCAAGACCGTAGGCCAGAAACGGGTTCGTGTAACCCATCAATAGCAGAGCCGCGTCGGACTTCCTCCGCACCGCCGCCGCGACGTCCAGGCAGTCCCGCATTGTCACTCCCTGCTGAAGCGCCTTGTATGACGACGCTTGTATGGTCGCCCCGTCCGCCAGGGGATCGGAGAACGGCACTCCCAGCTCGATTATCTCGGCCCCGGATTCAATGGCCGCGAGCGTGAGCTCCCGCGACTCCGAAACGCTCGGATGGCCGATGGTCAGAAAGATGCTGACGACCAGCCGATCCTCCTCGGCCGCACGCTCGAAAATCCGCGAAAGCCGGTTCAACCGCGCAGACCCAGTTCGTCCACCACCGTCTCCATGTCCTTGTCGCCGCGGCCGGAGAGGTTGATGACTATGATCTCGTCCCTGCTCATCGACGGCGCGATGTCAATCACGTAAGCCAGCGCGTGCGCGGGTTCCAGCGCCGGGATGATCCCTTCCTCCCGCGCCAAGACTCCAAGCGCCCTGAGCGCGTCATCGTCATTTCGCGCAACGTAGCTGGCTCGTCCGGAGTCCATCAGATAGCTGTGCTCAGGCCCCACGCCCGGATAGTCGAGACCCGCCGAGATGCTGTGAGCCTCGTGCACCTGGCCGTTCTCGTCCTGTAGCAGGTAGCTGCGCGCGCCGTGAAGCACTCCCGGCCGTCCCGCCGTGAGGGTTGCCGCGTGCATCCCCGAGTTGATGCCGGTCCCCCCGGCCTCGACGCCCACCATTTTCACGTCAGCGTCGCGCACGAACTCGTAGAACAGCCCCATAGCGTTGCTGCCCCCGCCGACGCAGGCCACCAGAAGGTCCGGCAACCGGCCCGTCAGCTCGATAATCTGCTCGCGCGCTTCCCGGCCTATAACCGCCTGGAAGTCCCGAACGATCATCGGATACGGATGCGGCCCGGCAACCGATCCGAAGATATAGAAGGTATTGAGAACGTTGGTCACCCAGTCGCGGATGGCCTCGTTGATGGCGTCCTTCAGGGTACGGCTTCCCGACGACACGGGTATAACCTCCGCGCCGAGAATCTTCATGCGGAAGACGTTCAGCTCCTGCCGGCGGATGTCCTCCTCCCCCATGTAGATCAGGCATTCCAGATCGAGCATCGCGCAAACTGTCGCGCCCGCGACTCCGTGCTGGCCCGCGCCGGTTTCGGCGATGATCCGGTCCTTTCCCATCGCCTTTGCCAGAAGCCCCTGCCCCATAGCGTTGTTGATCTTGTGCGCGCCCGTGTGCGCTAGGTCCTCACGCTTGAAATAGATCCGTGCGCCGCCAAGCTTGTCGGTAAGCCGCTCGGCAAAGTAAGTCGGGGTCGGTCTCCCCACGTAATGCTTCAGCAGCCGCTCGAGCTCGGCGTTGAATTCCTTGTCTTCCTTCACGCGCGAATATGCGTCCGCCATCTCCTCCAGCGCCGGCATCAGCGTCTCCGGCACGAACCGCCCCCCGAACGTCCCGAAGTGTCCCGTGTCCGTCGGTAGGTTTTCCCAAACCGACGCGTCGAATGTGGCTTGCTGCGCGCCGCTGGAAGTCATCGCCAGCTACCTTTCCCTAACGTGACCGCTGCCGTCAGAACGTGACCCATGGAAACACTCGGGCCGCACCGCCTACCCAATTCTGCTCACCAAGCGGTCGAAAAGCGCGAATGGCCGCATTCTCGACTGCGAGTCCATGTAAAGCACCATCAGTCCGAAGCTAACGTTTCCTTGTCGGCCGATCATTATGTAAACCTGGGGGCGGACTGGTGGCCCTTCGATTCCAAGATCATATTCCCCAACCAGGACGAATTCTTCCTCCGCTATTCCGAATCCGGTGTCCTCCTGGAAACTCCGCTGAGCGTCGGGAAAGCTGGTCTGTATGTACTGCTCCGATAACGCTCCAATCGTTGGTATTGCCACCTCGCGAAAGGTGCTCACAAACGACGCGGCATCCGCTTCGGACTCGTGTACGAGGATCAACTCGGAAAACCCCACCGGATGGCGGTGCTGCGTCGGATCCATCGGGTTGATCGGCTGAAGAGCCTGGACGAAGTAAGAGCTGTGGACCTTGGCGTCAAATGCGGCCTGCAAGAACTCCAGAGGAAATAGACCCAGGAGAGTGTTGCTCTCGTTTTGGACCACCAGTCCCGGGTCGAACTCGAAGGGCCGCACCGCCGTGCGTCCCGCCGTCAGGTCGCCCAGGAATCCGAACAGCCATGCCTGCATCTCCGGCGAAATCGAATCTGGCTGCGTCGCCTCTCCCTCCGGGGTCGGAGTCTCCTCGGCGGGCACGAGTGTGCGTTCCACCGTCGCGGTCGGCGACGGAGTCGGCTCCACCGGTTCCGGGGTCGGAGTCTCGGCTGCGGGAGTCTCCGTCGTCGGAGCCTCGGTCTCGGCAGCCTCCGTCGTGGGAGCGCTCGTTGGCGTGGCTTCTTCAGCCGGAGGTGTTCCCTCCGCCTCGGCGGTTGGCGATTCATCCGCCTCCGAGGTTGGAGTTGGTTCGACTTCCGGCGCGGCCTTTGTCCGAGGCGTTTTGAACGCCACCGCTGGCGTGGAACCCGATCCTCCACCGTCAGGCGATGACTCCACGGTGAACCCCTGATCGCAAGCCGTCGCCGCCAGCAGCGCCGCGGCGGTCAGAGCAGCCACCGCAAACCATGCCGGCCGCCCCCCGGCAATCGAGCGAAGGAACTCCTTCACCCGACCGTTTCGTCCGAATATCTCGTCTCTCAAATCACTCATCTCTGTCAAAAGGGCCTCGCCCTTCTATGACTTCGCCGCTTCCACGAATCGGTGGATCTTTTCGATGTCCTTCTCGCCATCCGTCTCCACCCCGCTGCTCACGTCGACGCCCCAGGGCGAGACCGCCTCAATCGCCCGCTTTACGTTGTCGGTATTGAGACCGCCCGCCAGAAGCACGTCAACTCTTGCGGCCAGTCCCGCCGCGCGGCTCCACTCCCATTCTATTCCTGCGCCGCCCACTACATGCGGCGCGTCTACGTGTTTTATCGGGTTGGCGTATGCGAATGGATCGGGAGCCACCCCCGCGTCAGTTACGCGGAAGCTCTTCATCGCCTCCACGCCGAGGCTGTCGCAAAACTCCGGCGATTCGTCCCCGTTCAGTTGCGCCACTTCGATTCCGGCTATCTCGACTGCCGCCGCAACTTCCTCAAACCGCGGGTTTACGAAGATCCCAACCTTGCGTACGCCCGCTGGCGCTTCCCCCAATATCTCGGCGGCCAGCGGCAGCGGTACTCGACGGCGCGCCGGGCACAGCACCACTCCCAGCATGTCCGCGCCCGCCTCGACCGCCGCCCGCGCGTCCTCCGGTCGCCTCAACCCGCAAATCTTGACTCTGATTCCTTCAGGCACGCCCGGCCTCCACCAGCCGCGACACGGCCTCCTCTCGGCACGCGGATCTCACTATCGACTCGCCCACCAGCACGGCGTCCACGCCCAGATCACGGAGCGCTCGAACGTCCTCCGCAACACGGATTCCACTCTCACTCACGACGGGGATTCCGGAGGGAATCAGTGGTACCAGTCCTTCGGTAACCGCAAGGTCGGTGTGGAAAGTCCGCAGATCGCGATTGTTTATCCCGATTGCATCCGGTTCGGCGTCCAGCGCGCGCCCCAGTTCCGCTTCGGTATGGACCTCGATCAGAACGTCCAGGTCGAGCGAGTGCGCCGCCGCCGAGAGATCGCTCATGTCGTCGAGCGCCGCCGCGATAAGCAATATCGCGTCCGCCCCCATGACGCGGCTCTCGACCACCTGATACTCGTCGATCACGAAGTCCTTTCTCAACACCGGTAACTCGACGGCGCTCCGTGCCGAATCCAGGTCTCCGGCGCTTCCCTTGAAATAGCGGGCGTCCGTTAATACCGACATAGCCGCCGCCCCGCCCCGCTCGTACTCGCGAGCCGTGGTAGCCGGATCGAGTCCCGTTCCAAACGCCCCCGCCGACGGCGAAGCCCGCTTGAACTCCGCTATCACCGAAACGCCCGGCCTCGAGAGCGCGCGGGCGAACCCTCGCGGACGCGGCAGACCCGCCGACCGTTCCATCAACAGTGATTGAGAGTGCGTTTCGCTAGCCAACGCGACCTCGGCGCGCTTGTGCTCGATGATCTCATCGAGAATCGTCAGCGTTCTCGTCACCGGCTCAGACCTCATTGCTCAATTCGACCAGCGATTCCAGTGCCGCGCGCGCCTTGCCGCCGTCAATCGACTCGGCGGCCAGACGAACTCCACTCCCGATATCTGGTGCTAGACCCGCCGCGAAGATCCCGGCGCCGGCGTTGATGAGCAGCACGTCGCGCCGCGGACCCTCCTCGCCGTTCAATACCGATCTGATGATCGCCGCGTTGTGTTCGGGGTCACCTCCCGCTATCGCCTCGACAGGCGCGGTATCCAGCCCGAAGTCGCTCGGCTGGATTTCATACCGGCTGACCTCTCCGCCGCGCGCGTCGGCCACCAGCGTCGGCCCCGAAATCGACACCTCGTCGAGTCCTTCCTTTCCGTGGACCACCAGCGCGTGCTCGGCTCCCATGCGCACGAGGACTTCAGCCATCGTTCCTACCAGATCGGCGCGGCCCACCCCCAGCACCTGCCGTTTCACGCCGGTCGGATTCGTCAGCGGCCCCAGCACGTTGAATACCGTTCTGATGCCGATTTCCCGCCGCAACGGCGCGGCGAACTTCATCGCCGGATGATAGGTCTGCGCGAACATGAACCCCACGCCCGTCCGGCTGATGCACTCCGCCACCGCCCCTGGCGGCAGGTCTATCTTCACGCCCAGCGCTTCGAGCACGTCCGCGCTCCCGCTCATGCTCGTCGCCGCGCGATTGCCGTGCTTGGCGACTTTGCCGCCCGCGCCCGCCACCACGAAGGCCGCCGCCGTACACCCAAAGGCATCGAGAAGTGGATTTCCGTGACGCGGTTCAGCCGGACCTCGA
>JAPOVO010000017.1:5837-7202 GCA_026708165.1 Chloroflexota bacterium
GTCGAGATGTTGTAGGTGTTTTGCCCGTCCCCGCCCGTGCCGCACGTATCGACGAGGCCGTCGCCGGCATCAACCTGGCGCGCTCGCCCCCGCATCACCGTCGCCATGCCAGCAATTTCTTCGGAAGTCTCGCCCCGCGTGCTCAGGGCCGCCACGAACGCCCCAAACTGTGCCGGCGTCGGCAAGCCGTCCATAATCTCGCCCATCACCCCAGCCGAGGTCTCGAACGACAGCCTGCCTCCCGCAATGATCTCTTGCGTTGCGTCAACGATCATCAGTTCGTCTCCAGACCGCATAGCTCGAGGTAGTTGCGAAGCAGGTCCTTGCCCGCGGGAGTGAGTATCGACTCGGGATGAAACTGCACCCCGTACACAGGATATTCCTCGTGCCGCAGACCCATTATGAGACCGTCCTCCGTCTCCGCGCTAACCTCCAGCACCTCCGGTAGCGTATCCCGCTCGACGATCAGCGAGTGGTACCGCGTGGCCTCGAAAGGCGTCGGTAGACCTTCGAAGATGGACTCGCCGTTGTGATGGATCTGCGAGGTCTTGCCGTGCATCAGCTCCGGTGCGCGGATTACGTTTCCGCCGAACGCCTGTCCGATGCACTGATGCCCCAGGCACACTCCCAGGATCGGCTTCGATGACGCCAGACTCTCGATCAGTTCAAGCGAGATTCCCGCCTCGTTGGGAGTGCACGGTCCGGGCGAGAGGACTATCGCCGTCGGGTCCAGATCGGCGATCTCGTCCATCGTGATCTTGTCGTTCCGGCGGACCTCCAGCGTTTGCTTCAGCTCCAACAGGTATTGCACCAGGTTGTAGGTGAACGAATCGTAGTTATCGATTACGAGAAGCATTTTCCGCCTCCTGCGCCAGGTTGATGGCTCTCATCACGGCCCGCGCCTTGCTCATGCACTCCTCGTATTCCATCTCCGGATCCGAGTCGGCCACGATCCCGGCTCCCGCCTGAACGTAGCCGAGCCCGTCTTTGGCCACCATCGTCCTGATCGTTATGGCCGTATCGACATCCCCCGAAAAGCTGAAGTAGCCGACCGCGCCCCCATACAGTCCCCTGCGCGTGGGCTCCATCTCGGCGATTATCTCCATCGCGCGGATTTTCGGAGCGCCTGATAGCGTTCCGGCCGGAAAGCACGCTCGCAGCGCGTCCAGGCCGGTCTTGCCCGACTCAAGGTCCCCCTCGACCTCCGACACGATGTGCATCACGTGCGAGTACCTCTCTACGGCCATCAGCGTGCTCACGTGCACCGTACCGCCTTCCGCCACTCGACCCACGTCGTTGCGGCCGAGGTCGACCAGCATCACGTGTTCCGCCCGCTCCTTGTCGCTCGCCATCAGTTCGTCCGCC
>JAPOVO010000135.1 GCA_026708165.1 Chloroflexota bacterium
GGCCTGGCGACCATTTTCGGCTACCGTGACGCCAGCGCCCGCTCGCACCTGCGGCGGGCCAACTCAGCCGGATCCCGGCTCGCGGTCCTGATCGGCGACCGCGACCTCTCCAATGGATCAGTCTCCGTCCGCGATATGGACAAAAAGACCCAAACAGAGGTAAAGCTGGAAGAGGCGGCGCACACCATCAAGGACCTGTTGACGAACTAGTCGCCGCCATCCTCGCGCCGCTCGCTGATACCATTGCATCTACGGACCACCGCACAGATCCCCGCAATTCCCAAGGAACGCTAAATGCTTGCCGTTCTCGATTACGGCGCCGGAAACCTGCGCAGCGTCACGCGCGCTCTTGCGCACGTTGGTTGTGACTTCGAGGTGACTTCCGATCCCGCAGCCACCGCCGATGCCGGCGGCGTCATCCTTCCCGGCGTCGGGGCCGCCGCCGACACCATGGCGGGACTCGGCAGCCGGGCGCTGCTTGAGCCTGTCAAGGAATATGTCCGTTCCGGACGCCCCTATCTCGGCATCTGCATGGGCCTTCAAGTCCTGTTCGAGCGCAGCGAGGAGGACGACGGCACACCTTGCCTGAATCTCTACGACGGCGCGATCCGCCGCTTCTCCGACGGACTCCACGTCCCGCACATGGGATGGAACCAGGTCCACCAAAACCGCAAAGTCCCGATCCTCGAGGGAGTGCCGCAGGACGCCAACTTCTACTTCGTACATTCCTACTTCGCCCCGACCGATAACCGTCGCGTCGTCGGAGCCACCACCGGCTACGGAGTCGACTTTCTCAGCGTCCTCCACGACGGCAACATCTTCGGAACCCAGTTCCACCCCGAAAAGAGCGGTGCGCCCGGTCTCCGGATCTATGCCAACTTCGCGAGCCTCTGCGGTGAAGCCGTCAAAGGAGGCATCTAGCCGGCCGTGGACATCTATCCCGCCGTCGACATAAAAGACGGTAAGTGCGTCAACTTGGTTCGAGGTGAGTTCGACCGTTCAACCGTATTCGACGATTCACCCGTCAACGCAGCGCTCGGATGGGCCCAAGCCGGAGCCTCATGGATCCACGTCGTCGACCTCGATGGCGCTCGCGCCGGCAGGCCGGTCAACGTCGAAATCGTCCGGGAGATCGTGGAGTCCACCGGCTGTCGCATTCAGATTGGCGGAGGCATTCGAAGTCTCCGGCACCTTGAGATGGTCTTCGCACTTGGCGTTGAGCGCGCGGTGCTGGGAACCGCCGCTGTGGAAAACCTCGAATTGGTCAACGCCGCCTCAAGCGCCTTCCCAGGACGCGTCGCCGTTGGACTCGATACGCGCGCGGGCAAGGTCGCGACTCACGCTTGGACCAGCGACACCGAGATTCTCGCCGCTGATCTGGCTGTTCAAGTCGCCGCTGCGGGCGCGGCGGCGCTCATACACACCGACATCCAGCGCGACGGCATGTTATCCGGCGCAAACGTCGACGCCAGCGCCGCGCTTGCTAAGCCAATCGATATCCCGGTGATCGTCAGCGGAGGCGTGTCGTCGCTGGACGACGTCCGCCGGACCGCCCTCGCGGGCCTTGGCGGAGTCATAATCGGCCGCGCGCTCTATACCGGAGCCATCGACCTCAAATCAGCCATTGAAGCCGTCGAGTCGGTCGGCGTCTGATGCTCACCCGCCGGATTATCCCCTGCCTCGACGTCAAAGACGGCCGCAACATGCGAGGCGTAAAGTTCTCCGCCGACAAGGACGCTGGCGACCCTGTCGAGTTGGCAGACTATTACAACCGGACCGGCGCCGACGAGCTCGTCTTCTACGACATAACCGCCTCCGCTGAGCGCCGCGGCATCATGCGCCGCGTACTTGAAGAGGTCGCCTCGCAGGTATTCATCCCGCTCACCGTCGGCGGAGGGCTGCGCAATACCGACGACATGTTCGAAATGCTCCGTGCCGGAGCCGACAAGGTATCGCTCAATACTGCCGCCGTCGATCATCCCAACCTCATAAGCGAAGGCGCCGAGCGCTTCGGAAGCCAGTGCATCGTTCTATCCATCGACGCGCTGCGAGTCCCCGACAGCTCGCCCTCTAGGTGGGCGGTCTGGACGCACGGCGGCAGGCGCAACACCGGCAAGGACGTGCTCGAATGGTCCCAGCTTGGTGTCGAGCTGGGAGCTGGCGAGATCGTCATGAACAGTATCGACGCCGACGGCACTCGCGACGGATACGACCTGGAGCTTCTAAACACGGTCACCAAGGCGGTATCGGTCCCTGTGGTCGCCTCGGGCGGCGCGGGCAATCTCGAACACTTTTACGAAGCGTTTTCCGAGGGCGGCGCCCATGCCGTTCTCGCCGCGTCGATTTTCCACTACAAGGACTTCACCATCGGCCAGGCCAAGGCGTATCTCGACGAAAAAGGCATTCCAATGAGAACGGACTACGAATGACCGACGCTCATCAAACGCTAACCGTCGCGGATATCGACTTCGGGAGCGATAACCTGATCCCCGCCGTAAGCCAGGACGCCGAAACAGGGGAAGTGCTGGTGATTGCCTTCATGAATCCGATGTCGCTGCAAAAAACGCTGGAGACCGGCGACGCCTGGTTTTGGAGTCGGTCCCGCCGGGAGCTTTGGCACAAAGGCGCGACTTCGGGCAACTATCTGCGTGTGCAATCGATCAGCGTCAACTGCGAAGAAAACTCGCTTGTGCTCAAGGTAAATCCCGATGGTCCCGCCTGTCATACGGGTAATCGGTCGTGCTTCTACCGCGAGCTCGACTGGCGGCCAAACCGATGACCCGCGCCGTCGGACCGGAAATTCTGGACGAGGTTTATGCGGTCATCCTCCGGCGCAAGGCCGAAATGCCCGAAGGCTCTTATGTAACTTCATTATTCGAATCGGGATGGGAGCGCATCGGCAGGAAGGTCGTCGAGGAGGCCGGCGAAACCATCATCGCCGCCGCCGGTGGCGACCCTCAGCGACTCGCCGAGGAAGCCGCCGACCTCATCTTCCACACCCTCGTGCTGCTCGCCGACGCCGACACCGACCCCTCGCTCGTTTGGAAGGAGCTGTCTCACCGCCGGCGGTGAGTGGCAAGCGCAACTCCCCGTTCACGGCAAGCACATCACCATTCCTGGTGAGTCCCTTCGCCGTTCGTGGTGAGCCTGTCGAACCATGAACGGCCAACCAAGTCCGTTTCAACAACCAGAGGCACGCACGTCGCCTCCCTACGTTGACCCCACCACCGTTCCCCACTGAAACTAAGCCGTACATCGCCAACGAATGGAGCCTCCCGTGCCCAAAGCGCTTATGTCCCGGATGATGCAAGACCAGTGGCTGGCGCCTTACCTCCACAAGCTCACCGATTACGGACTCGAAATCGTCATCAGCCAGGCCGACCCCCCGCTCGGTCCGGGCGACTGGCTGCCTGATCTCGACGGAACCGTGGCGCTGTTCGCCAACGGCAACGACGACGTGACCGCCGAGGTCGTCAACGCCGCTCCGGACCTGAAAGTCATCTGCCGTACGGGCGTCGGATTCGACCGGGTCGACACCGTTGCCGCCGCCGCAAGGCAGATTGCGGTCACAACAACCCCCGGATCGAACTCCGAGGCTGTCGCAGACTTCGCCATGGGCCTGATCCTCGCCTGCGCCCGTCTCATTCCCCGCCTCGACCGCTCGATGAGAGCTGGTGCCTGGCAGCCGTCCCTCGGCGTCGATGTGCACTCCAAGACGCTCGGAATCGCCGGTCTGGGCCGCATCGGAC
The DNA here is from genome assembly GCA_026708165.1 of Chloroflexota bacterium. GTDB lineage: Bacteria > Chloroflexota > UBA11872 > UBA11872 > VXNJ01 > JAPOVO01. The sequence goes on from JAPOVO010000135.1 coordinate 3,750, forward strand.
AGGCCGTGGCCCGGCGAGCGCGCGGCTTCAACATGCGCATCCTCGGAGTCGATCCAATCGTCCCGCAGGAGCACGTCGCCGCGCTCGGAGTAGAGAAGGTCTCTCTGGAAACCTTGCTCTCCGAGTCCGACTTCATCACTCTGCACATGCCGTCGTCAGCCGCAACCGCCGGATTCATCGGCGAACGCGAGCTTCAGGCCATGCGCTCCTCGGCTTTCCTTATAAACACGGCCCGCGGTCCGCTGGTGGACGAGCAGGCGCTCGCGGATGCTCTCCGCAATGGGCAAATCGCCGGAGCCGGACTCGACGTCTTCGCGGACGAACCCCGCACTGACTCGCCGTTCGCCGACTTCGACAACGTGATCGTCAGCCCGCACATCGCCGGTGCCACCGTCGAAAGCACCGCCAAGATGGCGGAGTCGGCAGTCGACAACGCCATCGCCGTTCTGTCTGGAAGCTGGCCGCGCGAGATCGTTGTCAACGGCGTCTACAGCGACTAATACTCCGGCGCCCTAGTCCATGGGAACCCTGTACGTAGTCGCCACGCCCATCGGCAATCTGGCGGACATCACCGACCGGGCGCGGGAGGTGCTTCGCACGGTTGTGACCGTGGTCGCGGAGGACACCCGCCGATCGCGCAAGTTGCTGGCGGTTCTCGGCAGCAACGCGCGCGTCGAGTCGTTCCACGCCCACAGCCCGCCCGGCAAGCTCAGCCAAGTCATTGCCCTTCTCGACCGCGGCGACGTCGCCTACGTCACCGACGCCGGGACCCCTGGAGTTTCCGATCCCGGCGCAAGGCTGGTCGCGGCGGCCAGGCGCGAAGGGCATACCGTCTCGCCCGTTCCCGGTCCGTCAGCTCTCACTGCGGCACTATCGATATCGGGGCTGGAGACCGGCGGCGCGGTTTTCCTCGGATTCCTGCCGGCCCGCCGCCGGCGGCGTCTGCAAGCGCTGGAGGGCGCCAGCAGGACCGATCTCCCCGCCGTTGTATTTTCCTCTGCTCGCACGGCTAAACGAATCCTTCAGGAGAGCCTCCCGTATTTCGGAGAGGGCACGCCCGTGGTCGTGTGCCGCGAGCTGACCAAGCTTCATGAGGAGATCGTCGAGTCCACCCTCTCGGCGGCTCCTGCTCTCGACGTCGTATCGAAGCAGCGCGGCGAATATGTCCTCGTAATAGGGCGGCGGCAGCTCTCGCCCGACGAGGTCGACGACGACCGGCTGGCCGCTGAGATGGAATTGGAACAGGCCTCCGGCGCCTCGGTCAGGGACGCGTCGGAAAGCGTCGCCAGGAAGTTCGGCGTATCCCGTCGCCAGGCTTACAGTGCCGGTCTATCCACGCAACCGAAAGACTGACCGAGCCGCCCGCCCGAGCGCGCTGACCACGCCCAACTCAACACGGCATTCAGTCCGTCCCGCTCCTCCGTGGGGTACGGGCATCACGCCTCGTACCGCACCAACCGTTTTGCGACTCCCATGGTGGACATTCATAATACGGCTCGTCATGGCAGCTCGCGGCGGCTGGGCGTCGCACACGCCGTCATCAGGACAGTAGATCGGCAACCGCCGGAAAAGGGGAGTTCTGACTTGGGCATAGCCGGAATGATTCTTGGCATCCTCGCGATCATTTTCGTATGGATACCTATCGTCGGAGTTATCGCTTGGCCTTTAATCATCATTGGGCTTCCACTTTCGGCGATCGGGTTTGCTCAGAACCGCAAACGTGGCGAAGGCAGCGGCATGTCCATCGCGGGCATAGTCATGAACATCATTGCGCTCGTCATCGCGATCCTGTGGACCGTGTTCTTCGCGGTTGCCGTAAGTACTACCTGAACAACCGGCGACGAGCAGCGGACTCTTGCCATTAGCCGTAACGAAGCTCAACTCGTTACAGCGTCGCTGGGCGCATCAAGCCCTGAAAGCAAGTTCGTGGTAGCTTATTCTCGGTTTCGAGACTGCTGACTGCGAGGTCGTCAGCACGCCGCTAGCAAGGAGACATTTGGTTGGGCATCGCAGGAATGATCCTTGGCATCCTCGCGTTCATACTTGTGTGGATACCCGCCTTCGGAATCATTGCCTGGCCGCTGATTCTCGTCGGACTCCCACTTTCGGCAATAGGGTTTTCACGAAACCGAAAACGCGGCGAAGGCAGTCGCGCGGCAATCGCGGGAATGGTCATGAATATCATCGCCCTCGTCATCGCGATACTGGTGGTAATTGGGACTGCCTTGATGTCCACGTGAACATCCCGATTCGAGCTGCGACTTCTTGCCGTAGGCCATCCCGAATCTCTAGCCGCCGCTGCGTTGCGGTCCGGACCATCCGGACGCCATAGCAGTACGTGGTAGCCTGAATTCCGCTACGTAACCGCTGCCAAGCGGTCGTCGAGCCGCGGCAACACTTGGGAGTTTAAGGTTGGGCATCGCCGGCATGATTCTCGGCATTCTCGGGATCTTCTCGGCATTGATTCCCTTTGCAGTGCTCACCCCTGGAGTAGACGACATCGTTCTTGGGGCCGTCATGGTCTTTGGCCTCGTTCTCGCTTTCCTGTGTACGGCGGTCGGACTGCCGCTCTCGGGCATCGGGCTCTATCAGTCCAGAAAAAATCAGACTGACATTGGCGTGGCCGTGGCTGGAGTGGCCACTAATGTCGTCACGCTGATCGCTGTCGTCATCTGGGTGATATTGATCGTTATAAGCGCCAGTCTCGCCGCCTAACGAAGCGCAGCGCCGCCAAACTCAATCAATAGCTGGGTCCGCCTCACCTCGGGAAGACGGAGTTTTCGTCAAATCCGATGCCTTGCAAGCGTCGCCGACTACTTGCGGTGCTGGCCGCAAATGACGTCTCCGCCAAAGACCCTGGACTACGCCTCCGCTAGTTGCTCAGCCTCCGCAACCATCTCCCCCAGCAGCGCCAGACCCCGCTGCCAGAAGTTCGGATCGTCGATGTCCACGCCGAACGGGGCCACCAGCGCCGACGGAGAGGCGCTCCCACCCTTCGCAAGCATCTCCAGGTACTTCGGAACGAACGCCCGCCCCTCCTCCTGGTAGAGCCTGTACAGCGCCAGCACCAGCAGCTCCCCGAACGCGTATGCGTAGGTGTAGAACGGCACGTGAATGAAATGCGGAATATAGCTCCACCAGATAGCGTAGTCGTCCGTGAGCGTCACCGTGTCGCCGTGCATGGGGCTGTTCGCCTCCATCCATAGCTCGCTTATGCGCTCGGTAGTAAGCTCGCCGGTCTTTCGCCGGTTCTCATGCACCAATTGCTCGAATCTGCACAGGACGATCTGCCGGAACACCGTTGCGAAGGCGTCCTCGATCTTGCCCGTCAGCAGCGACAGTCGGACTTTCGGATCGTCCTCGTTATCCATCAGCCGGTGGAAGACGATCATCTCTCCGAAGACCGACGCCATTTCAGCGGTCGTGAGCGGAGTGTCCTG
>JAPOVO010000128.1:0-5857 GCA_026708165.1 Chloroflexota bacterium
GACACGGGCTACGCCTACGTAAACGGCGAGTTCCAGATCGATCTTCCGGTCGGGTACGTATTCGTGGAGGTGCTGAAGGGATTCGAGTACGAGCCGATCAGACGCAAGCTACGGGTGGAGCCGGGCCAGCGGGAGCTGACACTTGATGTCTCACGATGGGCGAATCAAGCGGAGGCGGGGTACTTCAGCGGCGACACGCACGTGCACTTCCTCGATCCCTCCACGGCGACGCTCGAAGCCGAGGGAGAAGACCTGAACGTGGTCAACGTGCTGGCCGCTCAGTGGGGGCGCTTGTTCACCGACACAGAGCGGTTTACGGGCGGTCTTGCGCCCGCCTCGACTGAGGACACGCTCGTCTGGGTCGGGAGCGAGAACCGGCATCACATGCTCGGGCACATGAGCCTGTTGGGAATAACGGAGCCTATATATCCGCTAAGCAGCGGCGGGCCGGCCGAGGACTACCTGGGCGGCTCGGAAGAGGTGCTGATGGCCGAATGGGCGGACGCGGCCCACGAGCAAGGCGCGCTCGTCGTAACTCCCCATTTCCCATCGCCGCACTGCGAGATAGCTGCGGACATCGCGCTCGGCAAGATCGACGCGGCCGAAATCAAGTACTTCCCGGCGAGACTGCGCGGATCGAGCATCGCCGCATGGTATCGCTATCTAAACTGCGGCTACCGGCTACCGGCGGTCGGCGGCACCGACAAGATGCTGAACACCATCCCCGTAGGCGGTGTGCGGACCTATGCCTACGTCGGAAAAGAACAGGCATTCACGCACGAGAACTGGCGCGCGGCGATCAAAGGCGGGCACACCTTCACGACATCAGGTCCGTTGATGGAGTTCACAGTGGAGGGACTTCCGCCCGGAGGTTCGCTGTCGTTCGCCGACGGCGGGACGGTGGAAATCTCGGCGCGCGCGCGGAGCGCCCTGCCGTTCACGCGGCTGGAGGTCGTCGCAAACGGGCACGTTATGGCCGACGCGGAGACGGACGCAACAGGCCGGGAGGCCTCGCTCAGCTTCCGCCACGAAATCAGCGGGAGCTGCTGGCTGGCGGCGCGCTGCTACGGAGAGATCGATTTGCTGCACGCCTGGGTCAACAAGGTGGCGGCGCACACGTCGCCGGTGTACGTGAACGTGGGCGGCAAGGACGTGTTCTCACCGTCGGACGCGGCTTACATGCTGACGCTGATAGACGGGGGGATCACCTATCTGAGCGAAATCGCCGCCTACCGGGACTCCGCGAAACGCGAAAAGCACGTGAGGATTCTTGAGGCGGGCAAGCAGGCGATCCATCAGCGAATGCACGAGCATGGGGTCGCCCATTAACTGAGCGGCCGCCCGGCCCGCGCGGCTAGAAGAACGGGTTGTGAGCCAGCTCCTCGGCCACGGTGGTCTGCGCCCCGTGGCCAGCGTATATCGCGGTAGCGGGAGGAAGCGACAGGACCTCCCGGCGGACCGCCTCGATGTGCCCACCGTACGCGCCAGCGATGTTGGTACCACCGAGCGAACCCGCGAACATTGCGTCGCCCACGAAAATCGTGTCATCGATCAAATAGCTCGTGCTGGCGGCGGTGTGGCCGGCGGTCAGCCGTGGCTCGATGGTCCAGGGGCCGACGGAAAAGCCCTGCCGATGCGATACGCCGACGACGTTACGCGCCTTTGTGGAAATGGCGGAGACTTCGCCGGCCCCAACATATACGGGTACGTCGGAGTCCTTGACCACCGCGCTCAAAACCCCAACGTGATCGGCGTGAGTGTGGGTGGCGAGCACGGCGCAGATTTCCCACCCATGGCCCGCAATGGCGGCAAGAGTGTCGTCGGCGTCGCCGCCGGGGTCGACGACGAGACAGACGTTCGATTCGGGATCGCCGACGAGATAGGTCCAGACCCTGTAGCCTTCGTACCATACGGTTTCGACGGGATAGGCTCCCGAGACCATTCCCGCCGCGGGGGCCGGCTCCCACGTCTCGTTGGCGATGTCCCAAAGCCTGGACGCTTCGAGTCCGAGAACCGCGGCCAAAGCGTCCGACTGCGCGCGGGACGGGTCTTTTCGATAACCCTCGAACGCGGCGATGTCGGCCTCATCAACGCCCGACCGGCGGCTCAGCTCATCCGCCGAGATTCCGAGCCCTCTTCGGGCTTTTCCGATCAAGTCGCCAAATTCATCCTCAAGCATGATCTTTCACCTCGCTGGTCGAACCAGCCTGATTATCCGGTATTCCAATCACTCACACTGACTCAGATGCGAACAGCCGGTCCTCGCAAGACCCGGCAGGCCGCAAGGCAACGATAAGGCCTTGGCGGCACGAATGGGAAACCGCACCTCAACATCCAGTACCGCTCCGAAGCGCGGCCCGAGCATTCACGCCGCACAAAGCGGCGCTGGGGTAAGGTGAGCAGTCGAACTCGGCAGCGGCATTAGCGACTGCCGCCAACAGCCGGAAGGAACAAGCGGATGAGTATAGAACGGCTTTCACGATGCTAGGCGTCGCGGTCATCGGATGCGGCGGCATGGGGAGCAGTCACGCGAGAGCGATAGCCAACATATCGGGGTTGAGCGTGGTCTGCGGGGCCGATCCGAGCGAAACGGCCAGAAGCAAGTTCTCGACCGATTTCGACGTACCCTCGTTCGAACGACCGGCCGAGGCGCTGCAATGGGACGGTGTGGAAATCGCCATCATCGCAATGCCGCACGATCTGCACGCAACGATGACGATAGAGGCGCTCGAAGCCGGAAAACACGTGCTGTGCGAGAAGCCGATGGCGATAACGTCCGCCGAATGCGTGTCGATGAACGCGGCGGCTAAGCGGGCAGGGAAGAAGCTGATGGTGGGCATGACCTGGCATTTCAATCCGGCCACCACGGCACTGCGACAAATCGTCTCGTCGGGGCGGATAGGGCGCCCGCTGTTTGCGGAAGACATCATCGCGAAGAACTGGAACGCCGCCAGGCGGCCGGACTGGTTCAAGTCGCGCGCTCAGGGCGGCGGAATGTGGGTGACGAACGGGATTCACCAGATCGACCGGTTGTCGTGGATCATGAGAGACCGGATCACCAGCATTGACGCCAAGTCAGGCGCGTTTCAGCACGCGCAGGATGCAGACGACATGACGATGGCCGCCGTACGGTTCGCGGGCGGGGCATTCGCGTCGATTTCATGCTTCGGTTTCGCCAGGGGCGTCGACCGCCACGAGATCACGGTGTGGGGAAGCGACGGGGCCGCGCGGTTCGTTGACGGGGCGGTCGAGGTCGGCGTGGACGGGTCGTGGCGAACGGTCGAATGCGGCGACTGGGCCCCGATCGAACGAGAGTTGGAAGCGTTTCGGCAAAGCATCGAGGACGATGCCGAAGTCCCCGTGGACGGCGAATGGGGCAATTACACGGTGGACGTGGTCCTGGCGGGGGAAGAGTCATCGAGGCTTCGAAAGCCCGTCGAAGTGCCTGAAGGCTAGAACTGATCTCCCGAGTACAGCTCCGTGCGGAACATGCCGCGCTGATACTTCAAATACTCTTTGCGGGACATTCTCGGCTGAAAATCGTCGACGATCTTCCCGGCGGCTTCAGCATCGTTCGCCAGAAGATCGATTGCGGTCCTGGCCATCGCGATGCCGGGCGCGACGTAGGCCAACTGCTCGTCTATGACTTTCCAGTCAGCCGAGTGACCGGTGCCGCCCATGCCGCCCATGTAGGGGTGGACCGTGGGCAGAATGTGGCTCACGTCGCCCATGTCGGTCGAACCGGCGCGGTGTCCGCCGTAAGTCACTGAACCCTCGCCAAACATACCGTCGACGTTGTCGCCGAACAGGCGACCGAGGTCGGGGAAATTGTTGAGGGGCAGGTATCCCGGAAGGGTGCGAATCTCGACTTGAGCGCCCAGCGCGAGCGCGCCAGCCTTGAGGGCGCGGTCCACCTTGCGCTCGGCTGAGACGATAGCCTCTACCGTCTTTCCGCGGACGTAGGTCTCGATAGTGACTTCGGACGGAATCACGTTCACGAGCTCACCGCCTCGGGTGATGATCGGATGGACGCGAATCGAGTCCTCGTCGCGAAACGTCTCGCGCAGCGCGTTTATGGCATTCATCGCCACCAGAGCAGCGCTGAGCGCGTTAATACCCTTATCGGGCGACCCGCCGGCGTGCGCGGCGCGGCCTATGTAGCGCACGAGCTTGGCGACGCAGCCGTTATTCGAGTCCACGACGCCGGCCGTTTCAGGTTCCGACGAAGAGTGGACCATCATCGCGAGGTCGACGTCGTCCAGCTCGCCGAGCGCGATGAACTCCGCCTTGCCAGCCAGAAACTCAAGCTTGCCCTCTCGGACCAGATTGTTCCTGTATTCGATTTCGACGTATTCCTCAGCCGGCACGGCCATGAATACGACCCGGCCTGAGAGCGAACGCAGCACATGGGCGTCGCTCAGAGCGATCGCGGCGCCCATGAGTCCGGCGAGCTGGGCGTTATGTCCACACGCGTGGGCGGCATGGGTGACTGGGTCGGCTAGCGGATGAGTCGACACGAGCAACGCGTCGAGCTCTCCCATCAGCGCAAGCGTGGGACCCTTTCGGCCGGTATCGAGGGTAGCGCTGAGACCCGTGATGGCGATGTCTCTCTTGACGGTAAAGCCGAGGCCCTCAAGGAACGCCGCAACGGAGTCGGACGTCCTGAACTCCTTGAACCCCAACTCCGGCGCGTGGAGTATCCGGTCGCCGAGGGCCACGATTTCATCCGACCGCGACTCGACGACGCTACCGGCGCGCGCCTTCAGACTACTGAGGTCGATTTCACACCTCCCCGACGAACCGTCGGCTCTTTCCCGGACCGGTTTGCCGAAATGCAGAATAGCACCGCAACCGTGAGGGGCGGAAAGAGCTACGAGGCCAAGCGGGCTTTCGTAACGCAGCGGAACGGTACCCCGTTAGGTTTGGCAAACCGGCGAGGATGCATCCGGAGGTAACGAACATGCCGAGATTGATGATCGTACTTGGCGCACTCCTGATGGCCGCGTTGATTGCCGTGCCGGTCGCGCTGGCCCAAGAGGGAGAACGCGATCAGGACGAAACGCCTTGGGTGAGCATCGAACGGATCGGAGAAGAAGCCAAGGAACTGATAGAGCGGTTTCGCGGGTTTTTCGGGGTGAACGCCGGGATCACCGTCTTGCCAGGGCCATTTGACAGCGGCACCGACTCGTTCGAGGAGGAATTCTTTGACGGGTTTTCGACCGGGACGCTCCAACGGATCGCGATTGCCGTAGGACCGGTCGGGTCGGTCACGGACTCGTCCATAACCGTAGATGGGAAGACTTTCAGCATCGACGACCGGACGCGCATTCCGTCCGATCTCGAAGCAGGCGACATTGTCCTCGTCCGAGGCGAGTGGGCCGACGGTGAACCGGTCGCAAGAGACGTCACCAGCTTGGGCCTTCCGGAGCAATTCCGGGAGGCGTTTCCCCAGCGCGCGTTCCCCTGGGATACCTTCGAGCGGGAGTGGGACTCGTTCCGGTGGGAGCTTTTTCCCCAAGGCTCAATTCCCTGGAGTCCGTTCTCGGGTTCATTCCGGATCCACGGCGAGGTTGAACGGATAACCGACTCCTCGATAACCGTCGGCGGCGAAGAAATAGCGTTGACGGAAGCTACCAAGATGCCCGGCGACCTGAAGGTTGGCGACAGCGTGACCGTGATCGGCTCGCTGCGGGAAGGCGGGGACGGCGAGCGCATCGCCCAGGCGGTGCATCGGGGCCAGCTCGTTGACGGGCCAAGGGCAGACCTCGGCGAATTCGTCGACGACGAACGGTTCAGGCTGAGCGGCGAGGTGGAATCGGTGACTCTGGGATTGCCGTGCCGCCGTCCAGGGTTATGT
>JAPOVO010000128.1:5867-7186 GCA_026708165.1 Chloroflexota bacterium
GTATCGGTGACTCTGGGCAGCGGGTACGTAAAGCTCGATCTGGGAGACCACGTCGTCCGTATCGCGCCGCATGAAGTCGACTATTACACGCAGAAGGGTCAGCCCGTCGCGGGGGCGTTAGTAATCGTCAGCGGCGCGGTCGCGGAAAACGGTGACCTTCTGGCCTCGTCCGTGATTGTCGTAAGCAAGTAACGGCAACGCGCCGGACCGCTCGGGACTGACGACAGCGCCTACACGCCGGTCCCGTACCGGCGGCGCGCCGAGGCATTTGGGCGCTTGACGTAAGCCATCGCCCGCCAAGTCGTGCATACTTAGTCCGGTACAGCGGCAGAAGCCACATCGAGAGAACAGATGAGGAATACCGTGCGCAACCTGCGACTGATAATCCCGGTTGCGCTCGCCATCCTCGTTACCGTCAGCGCTTGCGACGGTTCGGAAGAGGAAGGGGGCGCAATGAAACAGTGGAGCAAGGCTCCGGAAATGATGATCGACGTGAACAAGGTCTACAAGTTCACTATCGAGACCACGCTGGGGACGATGACCGGAGAGCTGCACGCGATGGATGCGCCGGTGACCGTCAACAGCTTCGTCTTCCTGGCTCGCGAGGGCTACTTCGACGGCGTGATTGTTCACCGTGTCCTCAAGGGCTTTGTTCTACAGACGGGCGACCCGACGGGCACCGGCACCGGCGGACCGGGCTATCGCTTCCACGACGAAGAGGTCGTCGGCGAATACATGAAGGGCACCCTCGCAATGGCGAACAGCGGCCCCAACACCAACGGCAGCCAGTTCTTCGTGGTTCTAGACGATCTGCGCAACCGCCTGCCCAAGGACTACACGATATTCGGTCAGGTCGACGAAACGGGCTTCGGGGTGATCGACGCGATAGCGGACGTCGAGGTTAAGGTGCCCGCCGGAGGCTCGGAGAAGTCGCGGCCGGTCGACGAGATCATCGTGCAGAAGGTCACGATCGAAGAGCAATAGGGTCGAGGACGGGCCGCCATCGGGCAGCCGCGGGGAGTAACGGGCCAGCCGCATGAAGAGCGTTATCCGGCTAAGCCATACCAAGATTCAGCTTCACGGCTTTTGCGGATGGGCATACAAGCTTCGATACGTCGACCGAGTCCGGCCAGTCTTCCGTCCCCGGCTCCTGTACGGCGCGAACGTCCACAGCGTCATAAGCGACTTCCTGGCGAGAGTTCGAGATGGGCTCGACGTCGAGTGGCGGCACATGCGGCAAATTTTCGATCGCCGTTGGCGGGACGCGCCGGTCAGCGAGCCTGAGAACGAGAGGCTGCGTCAAGAACCGCTGCGCCTCA
>JAPOVO010000095.1:0-381 GCA_026708165.1 Chloroflexota bacterium
ACCGCCCCCAGCCTCCGGTCCATCCTCGGGCCCCCCCACTTCGCTATTCACCAGATTAAGCACGATGGGTAAAGCTAATCGGCTGCCTGGCCACATTATCCACCGACTTAGCCGCATCCCGAGAACTGGACCACGAGGGAGGTTGGATACTGGACCGTTTGGCCTTGCCCTCATGTTTTTACCAGTCGTCGGGTAGCGGAACATTCATCGGGAAAGGCTCAGCGGGCAGGGACGCCCTCTCCTGTGAAACTAGGAGCGCGTCCCGGCCGCTGTCAGTTTGACGTACACACGCCGAGCAGCCTCCCAGCGCGGCAGCCCAGCGTCTACATACCTCAGTATATTTTCATTGAACCGAACGGGCTTGGCGAACGGGATCGCTCT
>JAPOVO010000095.1:391-7150 GCA_026708165.1 Chloroflexota bacterium
GCGCGCTTGCGGCCGCCATACGCCAGCACGCGCCGGTCGAGACTGTCCGCAGCTTCGCGGCCGGAGGGCGAAGCCCCAGGGGCGAGAATCACCTCCGCGAAATGCCCCAGGCCGACCGCGGTCGCTAGGGACGACCAGCCCGCCGCGCCGGAAGTGACGATCACCGGCTCGCTTCGTCGACAGGCGAGCGCCAAGCCGAATGCAAGGCCATCGCAAACGACGACGTCTTCGCGGCGCACCAGCTTGCCGATGACCACAACGGCGTCCGACAAATCGCCGTACGCACGTGTGCCGAAGCGTTTTCTCAGCGGATCGTGAGGATCGCGGTCAAGCACGGACTGGCCGTCCGGTCCGATCGGTATGAGGTGAACTCCGGCTATATGGCGCTTCGGAAAGTCCGGTGCGAGCCGAATCCACTTTTCCAGGGGGGCGGCGGGGGTGACCAACGCACCGATCACCCCCTGGTTGCGACGCGCGCGGGAGGCCCGCACCCAGCGTATCCAGGGAGGAAGCTCCAGTACCGGGGGCCAGAGTGACCAGCGTTGGAACCAGCGGCGGGCCGGATGGTCCGGGTCGTCAGGCACCGTCGTGCTGCGCATCAGCAGATGCAAACCAGATTGGAGGATAGGGCAGCGACCTGAAAGTCAGACGTCGTTTAACTAGCAAGTCAATTTACCACGTTCGGTAATAGTTCGGTAGGGTCAATGATTGCGAGCTTCTGCGATTCTCAACCAATCGGGCTCCGCGAGCCGATGACTGCCAGTGACTCAGTGAGTGTCGGCGACTGAAGGGCTACGCCACGCGGGTGATTAACTCGGATCCGTCGTTGGCGACGGAGTTTACGAGCGTCGAGACCTCGTAGGCCTCCATCGCATCGTCGGGATAGGGCATTAGAACGCTCCGCAGCCGACTGGGATCTTCAATGCTCGGATCCAGCCAGAAGTCCTCCCTGTCTCTAGGCAGAACGACGGGCATGCGGTGATGAATCGGCTTTAGCAGCTCGTTCGCCGAGGTCGTGATGATCGCGCACGTCGGTATCCGGTTGCCTTGGTCGTCTTTCCACACAGACCAGATGCCCGCGAACGCAAAGGGCTCTGCCGACCGCATTGCGATCCGCATGGGGCGCTTGCCCGACGGCGTCCGCTGCCACTCGTAGAATCCGTCGGCGAGGACTAGACAACGCCTGCGTTTGAAGGCGTCTCGGAAGGATGGCTTATCGGCGACCGTCTCAGCCCTGGCGTTGATCATGCGGCTGCCTATGCGGCGGTCTTTCGCCCAGAAGGGGACCAGGCCCCAGCGCATGAAACCGGCGCGTCGCGACTCACCGCCGACAACCGTGAGGACGTCTTGCGTGGGCGCGACGTTGTAGGCCGATTGGAGCGTCAGCTGGGAGGGATCAAACTCGAACCGCTCGCCGAGCACCGTCAGGTTTGAGATCAGGTTATATCGACCGCACATGGTCAGCCCATGATGAACTCGTCGGCCCTCGGCATGCAACATCGCGGCGCACATCACCTGCCAACCTCGATTCGCCCGTGGTGCTTGCGATTCCGGCGGGACCTCACCGCGTGTTCGCGTATGCTAAGCCGGGTTTTCGAAGATGTGCTTGACAAGAGGTCGAGACCGTCCATTTGTCGCAATTTAAACGACTCGTCTCAGCGATCATTCTGGCAGGAGTCCTGTCGGCCGTGGTCGGCACGGCGGCGGCCCACGAGGATCACAGCACCGACCAGTGGCCGATGACCTGCGTCGATCTCAACGACATCGTCGAGGAGCATCTAGGAAACCCACACAACGTCGGCATTTACCAGCGCACATTCGGCGACCAAGCCGAAGCCGCCTGCCAGAACGATCACGGCAACGACGTCAGAGCCGTGTTCGGCTGGGCGATTGCAGACGAGACCGGCGGGCAAATGGAATCCGCCTACTTGGAACTTGACTGGCCAACCACCTGCGTCGAGCTGAACGACATCGTCGAGGGCCATTTGGGCAACGAGGGCAATGTCGCCATCTACCAGAACACCTTCGGCGACCACGCCGAGGCCGCCTGCCAGAACGACCACCGCGAGGACGTGCGCTCCGTCTTCGCTTGGGCAATTCCAGTACCAACACCAGAACCGACGCCGCTATCCACGCCGGCGCCGCGGCGAGCCTTCACCGGCCCTTGGTATTACCGAACCGCCGCCCACAGGCACGACGCTCTCATTTCCTCCGAAGCCGGTCTGGATAGCAAGGCGTGGCTCTTCGCCAGGTGCGACACTGCAGGCGCCAGGCCCGATTTCCGCGTCTACCTCTACTGGTTTGGATCAGACGTCTCTGAACTGTCCGACAGGGAAATACGACGGCTCGAAGTTATATATCGGTTCCACGATCAGGAGGACGCGGTAGCGGGGTGGTGGGACGCATGGCGAAATGAGGACGGCGCAACATTCATCATTCTTGACGACAACAAGCGCGCGGCGTTCGCCCGCCAGTTGATGACTTCGCCCGGATTGCACGTCCGCCTTACGAAATCGGGCCAGTCAACCGACTTCTACTTCGGAGGACACTCGCACGATGAACACCCCGTCATTACGGTTATGCGTCATTGCGGTGAGAGCGTTGCAGCTCCGCCCGCGCCACCGGCCCTGACGCCCTCGGCCACGCAAGAATCCCAGGTCGACCTCGTCGCGATGCTGGAAACCCTCGGTCCGGCAGTCGCCCAGCTTCGCGGCCTCCCACAGTGGGACGGTGAGGCAGCCCTGCTGACTCGCAACATGCTCAGGGAGCGCTTGGAAATGGACTTCGCCGAGGCGTATCCATCGGAGGCGTCGGACCTAGATCAGTTGGAGTGGGAACTGCTAGGCATCCTCAGTCCCGAGCAGGACATCGTCCAGCTGCAACTGAGCCTGCTGACCGAACAGATCGGCGGGTTCTACGACCCGGACGACGAATCGATGGTTGTAGTCGGAGACAACGGCACGTCTGTGCCGCTCCTCGTTTGGACGCTCGCGCACGAATACGTCCACGCTCTTCAGGACCAGGAGTTCGATCTGGACGCAATCGACGAGTCCATAGGCGAGGAAAATCACGACGCGCTGCTTGCGTTCCGGGCGCTCGTGGAAGGCGACGCCACACTCGCGGCCGCCCAGTACACCCGCGCGACGCTCTCGCTGGAAGAGTTGGGCGACCTGACGGCGAGCGGAGATTCATCCGGCGACGCCCTCGACTCTGCCTCACGGGCGCTCCGGTACCTTCTGCGATTTCCGTACGGTACGGGTCCGCAATATGTCTTGTCGTTGATCCAGCGTGGTGGCTGGAGCTGGAGCGTCGTGAATGAGGCCTACGTCAGGTTGCCCGCTTCCACCGAGCAAGTGATGCATCCTGAAAAATATGTTGCCGCCGAAGCGCCGCTGGAAGTCGATCTGCCAAATCTAGAGGCTGTTCTATCCCCGGGTTGGCAGGAGGTGCGCCGCAACGTCACCGGTGAGTTCTTCACCAGTGTGCTGCTGGGATCCGGAATCGACGTGCCGACCGCCCGCCAAGCGGCGGCGGGGTGGGGCGGGGACGCTTATGTTCTCTACCGCAACGAGAGCGGCCAGGGGCTGACGACGATGAAGTTCCGCTGGGACACCAGCGACGACCTGGTCGAATTCTGGACGGCGCTCGTCGATTTTCTCTTGGGCGGAGGCCTTGGCTCCGGGGCTTCCGAGGTCGGTGAAGCAACCGCGCAATGGTCCGGGTCTGACCGCACCGCCCGCGCGCTCCGACTGGCCGACTCCGTAGTACTTATCGTCGGACACGATCCGCAGGCCGTTAGTCTGGCCGCCGACTTGCTATCTCGCGGCTAGCCGTCACCCGGTGCGGGCTGGCGGCTGGATTTTGAGCTCGGGACGGGAGCGCCCCTGATCCGCTGTTGGGACCGCGCTGCGCGTGACTTTGCTCCTATGTAGTCATAGGGTCCAGTTCGTAGCCGTCGACGCCGCACTCGGTTCTCCGGGTAATTCGCCGGAAATCACTGACAGTTCTACTGGCCTCGATTTCGGAGCCAAGGCCGGCCGGCGATGATCTGAGTGTCGGTCCACAGCATCAGCCGCGGCCAAGATTGCCAGCCAGGCCTCTCCTCGAGTTTCGTGGCCACTTGGACTCTCGCAGCGTCGCAAGCGCCAGTCGTACTAGACGGCGTCGATGTATCCAGAGCGTGAGCTGCAAGCCCACTCAGTCCCGGGCTGCTTGTGCGGACGCAATCGCGTATAGCGTTTCTTGCGGCGGAATCTCCGACCGCAACTCCAACAGACCACGGTGTAGCGGGGACCGCTCCGAACCCGAGTTCTCATACCGACGCGACGCGGTGTGCCGGGGGCTGGGATTGATCCAGCCTCGGGAAATTCGATCGCATATCGCGGCGTAAATGGCTGGTTCGTGACCTCGACCGCCTGGATGCGGTCGAGACGGTACGCCCGGTGCCCGCGGCCGTCGGCACGAAGCGCGTGGAGAAGGAAGTTACCGGCGCTGGTCACCCTCAGTGAGTACGGTTCGATCAGTCGGTTCCGGCCCCGGTAGCGAAGATCGACAAGCAACCGGTTTACGGCGGCAAAGCGTACAGGCTCCAGCATGGCCCCCAATCCGCGAGTCCAGAAAGTAGGCGGCGGTTCCCAGAGCCGTTCATCCAGGCCCAGCGGTACCGGCGCCGGCACTGCAATACCCTCGTCGCCGTCGAGCCACGCGAACAATTGTGGGACCTCGGACCAGAAATGTTCGAAGTCCGGAAGCGCTCGCAGCTGGTGATCCAGCATATTTGCCCACTCGCTCCGGAGTTCGGCGAACATAGGCGAATCGGCGATACTCTCTGCGGAGGGCACGGGAACACTCTTTGCCTCACACTTCTGCACAAGCACCTCTCGGACGAGCGCAGCGTGCTGCCGAAAGTCCGGTCGGCGAAAGAGGTTGACGATGTCGTAGAGGTCCCGGGGCCGGCAACGTTCCCCCATTGCTCGCAGCTTTTCCGCGAACACTTCCTCGAAACCGTAGCAGCGGACCTGCGCTGGCGCCGGAAAGCCGTCGGGGTAGTCATGGCTGATGGATCTCATGACCGGCGGCCTCACGACTACTTCGTCGCCGGTGAGGTCAAGTTTGATACGTGCAGGCCCGGGAGCGCCGCGGGGACCGCGATAGTACACGCGTCCCTCGGAAGAGCTGCCCGTTGGTCGGGACCGGCAGACGGGCGGACTTACCGAGAAGTCAATACCGGATTCCTGGTTGACGCGATCAAGCACGGGCGAAATCGCATCCAATACCTGATGGGGCTCAATCGGACCGCCTTCGAGTACGGTGAAGTCGAGATCCTCCGAAAAGCGGTAGGTTTCTATGTAGCACTTCTTCAAGCAGGTTCCGCCCTTGAACACCCAAGTTGTGCTGAGTTGCGGATCCGCCCCGATGCCCCAGAGGAGCCAGCCAAGAACGTAATCCTTCTCAACTACCTCGTCGCGGAGGCCCCAACTCCTAACCCGGTCGTCAAGATCGGCTCGTCCAATCATTCGGTTGCAGGGTCGCGGGACGCGAGCTGCGCAACGTTCACGCGTAGGTTCCAGCGCGAGACAACTGGACCGGTGGCGGGGCGAGCCGGATCGAGGCGACTGAGGCCAGTGGTAATCCGCGCGCGGCAGGCATCCGTGAACTCAGGATTGGCGAAGCCATGTCGTTCCGACAAGTATCCGAGACGCTTGAAGACCGTGCCTCGACCAAGGCGGTCGCCATAGTCCAACAGCATGCCGGGATCAAAATGCTCGCTCTCGAAATACGCCTCTACAACTTCCGATGCGTGCAACGCACCTCCTCCGGATGCCGGAACGTCGAGGACGTCAATCACGGTGCGATGTGGGTCTGAAACGCCTACCGCAACTTGGTGTCGCCATTCCCGTCGAGTGCCGAACAAGCTCGTCTGAGGCGCGGTTCGGATGATGAAACCGGTTCCCTGGACGGTCTGGCGGCGCGGCCTGACCTTGCGGCCAGAGACCACATAGATCACGCGGAAGATCTGGTCAGTTAGGCCCCAATGCTCTGCTGCGCTCCATCCGCCGATGTACCCGGGAGAGAAGAGCGCGGCTGCCACTACCCAGGGGTCTTCGCGCCACGCCCTGGGCTCCGACGCTTCGAGTGGCACGCCGATGTACCAGCCTTGGCGTACGCGGGCGAGCCATCCCCCTCTGGCCAGCGCGGCAAGCAGGCGGCGAGCATGTCCTATGTCGATGTCCAATACGGAAGCGGCCCTCGCTGCATCGAACGGTCCCGTGCACGCTCGGTGGAGAGCCATCAAGGCCCGTCGGTGTTGAGCTGTTACGCCAGCCAGTGTCTCGTCTGAATGGGTCATGGGAGAGAGCATATCCTCGGCAACGGTTCAAGCGCGGGTCTCTAGAGCCAGTCAGTAATACTACATCACGAGGCAACTTTTCTTACCCCTGTCGTGTAATAGCGCACTTGGATATAGTAGGGCGGGTCTCACTTTGGTCGCGAGCTATTTCGCGAGCTGTTCCATTCGCTAGAGATCCGTCCCCGGCGGACTTGTCTGCGAGGAACGTTCGCAGGCGGACAGCATGGCAGGTTTCACCCTGCCTCGTTGTCTCATGTCAGTCAGCCTGGTTACAGATCAAGCGCGCAATGACCAAATGCCTGGCCGATCGGGATTCACCGGCCTGCCGACTCGCAATGCCGGCAACTGTGCATGCCGAAGAACCACAGCGCCGGGTCGAGGGCCGCACAGGTCCCCTCGGTACGTGGCGG
>JAPOVO010000305.1 GCA_026708165.1 Chloroflexota bacterium
GCTGGCGGTCGGAGCTCGAAGTGAATCTCCGTATCCGGACCGCAAGGCCCACGGTCGCCCGTCGGCCCCCAGAAGTTCTCTATTCTTCCGAAAAAGCGAATGCGTTCCGCCGGTACTCCCGTCTCCTGCCAAATCTCGAACGATGCTTCGTCGCGCGGCACAATCCCCTCGCCGCCAAAGCAGGTTGTCCAGATTCGGTCGGAATCGAGACCGAGCCGCTCAACAAGCAATTCCCAGGCAAACTCGATGGACTCCCGCTTGAAGTAGTCGCCGAACGCGAAGTTGCCCAGCATTTCGAAGAACGTCAGATGGCTGTCGTCGCCCACCGACTCGATATCGCTCGTTCGCACGCACTTCTGCGCTGTGGCTATTCTCGGATGCGGCGCCGTCTTCTCGCCAGAGTAGAACGGCTTGAACTGCTGCATACCGGCCGAAGCGAATAGAACGCTCGGATCCCCCATCGGAATCAGCGAAGAGCTCGGATACACCTCGTGCTGCTGCTCCGTGAAATAGTCCAGAAAGGCTTTTCGTATTTGGTTACTGTTCAAGAAATGTTCCAGCGACTAACGTTGATGCCATTGAAATTAAAAAGGCCGGCGGTTGATGCCCCCCGCCGGCTCGGACTTCTTGACTTCCTTCGACTAACCTGTCTCCGCGATCCCCTCTCCGCCGGCGAGATCCACCGAC
Source organism: Chloroflexota bacterium (assembly GCA_026708165.1). GTDB lineage: Bacteria > Chloroflexota > UBA11872 > UBA11872 > VXNJ01 > JAPOVO01. Next base: position 688 of record JAPOVO010000305.1, read on the forward strand.
TTGCGGGCAGCCTTGAGCGCCGCCCGGCTGCGCGCCACCACGGTATGCACGGCGGCCCGATGTAGATAGCCGTTTGACTCGCCCTGCGATACAGCCCGTTTGCTTGCCATCGCCGCCCCGACGAGAATGCCCAAGACGAGCCCCATTGCGAACCTGATTGCCTTAGTAATCATCAGCCTCCGCTATCACACCTCTCTTGCGAATCTATCACGCCACCAGGAGGTGGGCAATAGTAAGACCTATCGCGGCGCCGGCCAGCGCCATAAGCATCGATATGTCGCCGACTTGCACATACTCGAACCCGGCGCGCTGAGCGACTAAGTGGCCTGCGAGAAACCCTCCAACCCCGAACGGCCAGTAAACTCCGCTGCTCCGATGTCTGTGACCGACGAAAACGTAGAAAACAAAGACCGCCGCGCTACCCGCCACCAAACTCAGATAAACCCACGGCGGAATCAGATACAAGATGTCCAAGAGATCGTCTCTGTGGCTAGCCTCCCACTACGACGAGTTTAGGTTTGACCGCTCCTTTCGAGACCGACGCGGCCCCGGAGAACCCTTGACCGCATACGGCACAGTCGCAGCGCGATTATATAGACATAACTCTCGCACGGGCCGTATTGCCGCGATTTCCGCTGAATTATCGACCGCACATCCTGCACCAACGTGTCAATCCAATTGCACGCGGATGGGCAAATCCATTTCGGGCAAATTGTCGTAAGCCGTTGCACGCCAGGGAAACTACCCGTGATCCGGCTGTTGCATACCTGTGATAGCCTTCGAAAGTCAGGTGTCTCTTCAGTCTTGACAGCATCCATCGAATGCGGGGCTCGGAGAAACGTGATCGCTGTGGGAGGTGCGATCCGGGAATTACGCGGCCAGATTCGACTGCGTTCCCGGTAAGTATGAGATCAGGATTACAGCTGCACAAGCTGGCCCGCTGGCTGAGTGTGCCCTACTCCAAAGCCGTTCTCGTGGCCGCGCTCATTGCCCTAGTCGCCTCTGCCGCGCCGGCCGGGGTCGGGGCCACCGAGAGTGGATCGGCCACGGACGTCTCAGTCGAGACCGCCTTCGACGACTTCGTCACGCGCCACGGCGGAACCGACGTGATCGGACCGGCACTGGGAGAAGCAACACCACTCGAATTCCAGGAGGGCGCGTACTACCGGAACCATCGCAATTTCATGCTGGAATATCGGCCGGATCTTGCCGGAACGCCTTACCAGGTCCAGCCGAGCCTGTTGGGAATCAAAGCCACCCAGCGGTATTGGTTCCCGACAATCAAACCGTTCGAGTCCGAGGAGTCCGTTGTCTACTTCCCGGAGACCGGCCACTCGCTGCGATTCGGATTTCTGGACTTCTTCCGCGCCAACGGTGGCATAAACCTCCTTGGGTACCCCATATCCGAGGAAATCGCTCAGGACGGTGTAACGGTCCAGTACTTCCAACGAGGCGGCCTGAAATACCTGCCCAGCGATCCGGTGCCGGTCCAGCCCATGCCGTTGGGACAGGATATGGCGCTAAAGGCAGCCAGCCCTTGGCGTGCGTCGGTCATAACAACGGCGCTTCCTGAGGTCGCTCCTCCCGGCTCTACCGCCCGGTTTCTCATTGAAATAACAAACACCGGCACCGTTGCATGGACGCCGTCGGGCGATCAGCAATTCAACCTCTCTTACCATTGGAAGGGCGATCAGCCGCTCGACGTGAACGGCGACTCGCTCCGGTTCCCAATCCCAAACTCCGTTGCGCCGGGAAGCGCGATCACGTTGCAGGCGGATGTTCCCGTACCCGACAAGCCCGGCCCATTCTCGATCATTTGGGATGCCAGGATTGGTGAAAGCTGGCTATCCGATATAGGCCTTGTTAACGGCTCGGCACAGATTCGAGTCGGTCATCAGATTCCGGAGGTGCGGGTTGGGATACTAGAGCTTGGCCCCGCCAACGATGAAGACTTGCAAGCGACAATATCCGCCACCGCCGCTTTCACGATCAAGACGCTAAGCGGGACCGACATCGCCTCCCTGGGCGCCGAAGTTCGGGTTGTAACGACATATTCGGACGGAATATACAAACTTGAAATTTCTGGACGCGATCCAATCCTTGTCACCGAACCGGTTCTATTTGCCACCGCACCCGGCGGGTTGATGATCGTCGACGAAATCCAGCCGGGAAGTCTGTACCGTGGCAGCTTCGAGTTCCGGCACTCGCCCAAGCTCGAAAGCTCGTGGCTCATCAACATCCTGCCTATGGACGACTATCTGGCCGGATTGATAGAGCAGGGCGAGTATGCCCCTTGGGAGTCCCTCAAGGCGTCCGTGATCACCTTCCGCAGCTATGCCGTGGCGGTCCAGTCGCGAATCAGGAAGAAAAACCTGGAACCGTTTGACCTGGCCTCATCCACTACCCGCACTCCCTCCTACTTCACCAGGCATCAGTTTTACGTCGGTGTCAGGCGCGACTATCAAGGTGGACGGTTGAGGGAGGCTATCGAAGAGACTCGAGGCCGGGTCATCACTTTCGAAGGTGCGCCCATCGAAGCCGTTTACTTTTCGCAGGCGGGCGGTCGCACTTATACGTGGGCCGACACGTGGGGACCTCCCGGCAGAGCATGGGCGGTAGGTGTGGACGACCCGATCAGCGCGGGTTGGACGCAGATCGGGCATGGCGTGGGCATGCCGTTGCGGAGCGCAAACGCTCTGGCGGGCCAGGGATACGCCGCCGAGCAAATACTGAAGAAATACTATTCAGGCGTCGAACTCGGCTACGCCTACTGAGCGCTCTCTCAGCCGCGCCAAGCCCGATAGCCGATATAATCCCCGTTTCCCCTCCGCTAATTCGGACGGCTCGGGGAGACGCACAAACCGGAGGACATCGCAATTGCTTGCGGGACGCGACTTTCTGAATATCTCCGATCTCGATGGCGTCGAGCTCGAATCGATCCTTGATGGCGCGTCGCAGCTTAAGCTCGCGCTCAAAAACGGCCACCCGCAGTACCTGCTATCCGGAAGCACGCTCGCCATGATCTTCGAGAAGCCGTCTCTCCGCACTCGTGCGACGTTCGAAGCCGGCATGACCCAGCTAGGCGGCCACGCCATCGATCTTGCTCAGGAGCACTTGCAAATCGGTGTGCGCGAGACAATCGAAGACGTTGGCCGGAATCTCTGCCGATGGGTCGACGCCATCATGGCTAGGGTCTTCGATCATTCGATGCTCGATCGCCTTGCCGAGTCCTCAAGCGTCCCGGTCATAAACGGTCTGAGCGATCAAAGTCACCCGTGCCAGATCATTGCCGACCTGATGACCCTGCGGGAACGTAAGGGCTCGCTCGCAGGCGTCAAGCTGGCCTACGTTGGAGACGGCAACAACGTGGCCAACTCATTGCTGGCCGCCGCACCCCGGCTGGGCTTCACAATGGTGTGCGCTTGTCCCGGCGGCTATGAGCCGGACGGGGGCCTGCTCACCCAAGCGGGCAACAGCGGGGCCGGAGTCCTGGTCGAGGATCCCGTCGACGCCGTAACCGACGCCGATGCCGTTTACACGGACACATGGGTCAGCATGGGCCAGGAAACCGAGACAGAAGAGCGTCTTGCCCTGTTTCGACCGTATCAGGTCAATGCCAAAGTCATGGCTGCGGCCAAGCCCGACGCGATATTTATGCACTGCCTGCCCGCGCATCGCGGACAGGAAGTGACGGATGACATTATCGACGGGCCCCAATCAGCGGTCTTCGACCAGGCCGAGAATCGGCTTCATGCCCAGAAATCGTTGTTGGTTCACCTTATCCGCGGCGGGGAAGCTTTCAACGAACTCGCCTGAGAAGGTACGCTGAGGTTACGGCGTTTAGGCAACGCGCCAGACGCGATTGGATTGACAGTTCTTTGAGCGAGCAGCTTGGCTACCTGGCCTCTCAGTTCAATTTCCTCGCATTCCTTCAGATTTTGTTCGTCGCCGTGCTGTTCCACGCCGTTCTGACTTTAATCCGTAACACCCAGGCCGACATTGTCCTCCGAGGCGCGGTGGTTATCTTTGTGTTGGTCATTGTCGTGGGGCGCGCATTCGACCTGACCCTCATTAACTGGCTGCTTGAAAACGCCCTGCCCAGCATCATCCTGGTCGTGGCGGTCATCTTCGCTCCCGAGCTCCGCCGGCTGCTGGAACGTGTCGGGCGCACGGGAGGCATGTTCGCCAATCCCTTCAGCTCCGCCGAAGACACCGCAACCAGGGACATGGTCGCCGCGGTCTCCGGCGCTGCCGGCGCGCTCTCTCGCCGGTCGTGGGGTGGATTGATGGTTTTGGAGCGCTCAGGTGGTCTCGACGAGTTCGTCGACACTGGGACCCGCGTCGATGCCGCAATCTCCGAAGACCTGTTGATGGCAATCTTCTACCCCAACTCGGAGCTGCACGACGGTGCCGTAATCATCCTCGGAAACGTCATACTCGCTGCTGGTTGCGTTCTGCCAATTAGCGAAGCGGTTGAACCGGAGCGGCATCTTGGTACCAGGCACCGCGCCGGTCTTGGCATAACCGACGAAACTGACGCCATTGCCGTGATCGTATCCGAGGAAACAGGTTCGATTAGTCTCGCAATGAACGGGAGACTGCGCAGGGGCCTCACCGCCGATGAGTTGCGCAGACGGTTGCAGGCCATTTTCCGCCACGGAGTTCGCGGGCCTTCTATACAGGGACTTCCCGCGTGGCTGACAAGACGATGATTTGGACGCCAATAGCCAGCTAGGCCAGCTCCTCAGGCGCCTGGGGACTTGGGTCGCCGCTAACCTCGGAGTCCGCTTCTTTCTCGCCATACTCCTGTCCATTGTCGTTTGGGGGGCGATTACGCTGGACGCTAACCCCACCGCCGAGACGGTTTTGCGAGAAGAAATCCAGGTTGAAGCGGTCGGCTTGCCGGACGACATGGTGCGCGTGGATGAGCTGCCGAAAGTGCAAGTCGCGGTACGAGGGCCAAAGACCAGCCTCGATCTGCTCGACGCCGACAGCTTCGTCGCCCGCGTCCGGCTCACTTCGCTGGGAGCCGGGACCCATCTCGTGCCCGTCGAGGCCGAGGTCACCGATCCCAGCGTCGAGATTCAGCGGGTCACACCGGCGGAGCTGGCCGTACGCTTGGAGCGCAAGATTTCTTCTGAAACGCCTGTGCGGCTGGTGATCACAGGCGAACCCGCCCAGGGATTCCGCGCCCGGCAAGACGAAATCTCATTCGATCCGGAGAGAATCACTGTCGAAGGCCCCGAAGAAGCAGTCAAGCGGGTGGCTTTCTACGAAGCCAAAGTGAACCTTGCCGGAGCGACCAACAACCTGTCGGTGCAGGTTGCCGCGCGACCGATCGATTCGGCTAGCGAAGAAGTGCTTGGGGTCCTCTCCGCGTCAAACCTCGTGGACGTCGTAGTGCCCATTGAGCGAATTACTGCGCGCAAGTCGGTCCCTGTTCGGCTTCAGGTCGTCGGCGTCCCAGCCTCGGGCAGGGTCGCGACGCGCTATTCGTCGACCCCGTCCAATGTGGAAATACAGGGTGAGCCGGAGCTCATAGATCCCGCCGAGCAGATCTTTGCCGAACCCATCGACATTGGCGGCGCGGTTGACGACGTTGAGGCTGTCGTGCCTCTGATCGTTCCTTCCGGAATCGTTCTCGTCCGGGACGAGTACTCGGTCCAGGTCCGCGTTGACATCGACCCTATCCAAAACAGCACGGTTTTTATAACCGGAGTACTGATGCGAAATCTGCCTCCGGGCATGTCGGCCACCCTTCGGCCCACGTCCGTGCAGGTTCTGGTAATCGGATCGGCCGACTCTCTCAGAGAGCTGGGTCCGACGGACATTCGAGCCGAAGTCGATCTCAGCAACCGAGCGCCAGGCACCCACCAGGTTCAACCGACCGTGCTGATTCCGCCGGGCATTGATGTGGCCTCGGTCGTCCCGCGCACTGTGACACTCACTCTACAGTTGCTGCCGACGCCAACCCCGGCCCCCACTCCCACTCCAACTCCCACGGCCGACGGCGAAAGTGAGCCTCCCGATGCCGAGTTGACGCGCACTCCCACGTCTCCCGCTCCCACGGAGAGTCCAACACCAACTCCCACTCAGCAAGCTCCCTCCGGATAAAAACGGGGATCGGAAAAAGCGCCGCTCCCTCAGCGGGCGGCGCGCCGGCGCAGGGCCTCGTCGTAAACCGTTTCCAGGTCGTCCGCCGCCTTCGTCAGCGATAGGTCGCCGTGAAGCAGCCTGTCCGGCAGTACCCCATCCCGTGGGCGGCCTGCGATCTGCGCCAGACTGACCGCGGCATCTACGAGCGGGTCCACCTCCGCGCCGCTCACCAGCGCTCCGTTCACGCCATGACAAACATAAGTGCGCGCTTCGCCAACATCGTGGACCGCCGCCGGCACGCCTGCGACAGCCAGGTCCAGCAGCCTTACAGGGCATT
>JAPOVO010000411.1 GCA_026708165.1 Chloroflexota bacterium
CCACTTGGTCGGACAGCGACTCGATAGCGAAGGCATATCTTTCCTGCGTCAACGACTGCTCGGCAAGCGCGCGGCTGTTCACCTCGAAGAGACGAAGGAGTTCGATGGTGCGGGCGGCCGTCTGGATGGCCGGTTCCCAATACGGCTTGAGTGTCGGTTGAGCTTCGCGTTTCGGCTCGGCGCAGGCTCCCAGTAAACCCGATCCGGCGGCTAAACCGATTGCGAGCGCCCGCCTCCTACCAATTCGCCGCTTGACGCCGTCCGGTCTCACCTAATCAACATTCGAGGATTTGAAGGCTCTCAATCCGGCCGCGCAACATGGCCGAAGCCTGGATTTCACGCGGCGTAGATCGGCGCCGCGACTTTACCTCGGAGCGACCAAGCCGTGGCGTCCGTTATTTCCACGTCACAGATATCGCCGGCTTCAACGTCGGTCGCGGCTTCGCAAAAAACCAGCTTGTTGGTCCTGGTGCGTCCGGTCCATCGCGGCCTGCCGCCGGGCACGGGACTGGGGCGAAGCTCTTCGAACAACACCTCCTGCCGCGAACCCACAAGACGCGAATTGATGCTGCGCGCGACCTCTTCCTGAACCGCTTCCACTTCGTGGAGACGGTCCAGCTTTTCCTTGGGCGAAACGTCGTCGGTCCATTTCGCGGCCACGGTGCCGACCCTCGCCGAGAACGCGGCGACGTGCACAACATCGAACCGTATCTCCCTGAGAACGTCGAGCGTCCTTTCGAACTGCTCGCGGGTCTCACCGGGGAATCCGACGATGATGTCGGTTGATACTGCCACGTTTGGAACGTTCGCCCGCAGCATGTCCATGCGAGACCTGAAGAAATCGACGTTGTAGCCCCGCCCCATGCGCTTGAGCACGAGATCGTCGCCGGCCTGAATCGGCAGGTTTATCTCTTCGCAAACGCTCGGAATCTCGCCCATCGCCACCGCCAGGTCTTCGTCGAAGTAGCGAGGGTGGGCTGTCAGAAATCGCAACCGCGGAGCTACGCGCTTGCCGTCCAGGAACCTGAGCAGGGACGCGAGGCTTGCTTCCCTTTCCAGGTCATTCCCGTATTTGTTAACGATCTGCCCAAGGAGGGTAATCTCCCGCGCTCCCTCCCCGACCTTGCGCTCTACCTCGCGCAAGATGTCGTCCGGACTGCGGCTCTCTTCGGGGCCCCTGCGGAACGGCACAATGCAAAAGGTGCAGCGCCGGTTGCATCCGAATATCACCGTCACGTAACGGGTAACGTCTCCAGAGCCTGGCAGAGCGTCGAGATTGACGGCTTCCCAATCGTCTGTCATGGGTCCGGGCCTTTGATCGAGAAGTTCGATCAAAGGTGAGCTGTTGCGGGAATTGAATACCACGTCGAGAGTCTTGCGAAAAGGGGCTTTTTCAGCGTCCGGGGCGTTGGCAGTGCAACCGGTGAGCGCGACGAGAAGGTCAGGCCGCTTGCGCTTTTCGGCTTTAAGCGCGCCTACCCGTCCCCAGACCTTGCGGTCGGAATTGTCTCGGACGGCGCATCCGTTCAGGACTATTACCGACGCGCGGTCGGGGTGGCTGACCGGTGCGTGACCCTCGGACATCAGGTCGCGCGCCAGACGCTCCGAATCGTCCTTGTTCATTTGGCATCCGGATGTCCAGATATAAAACCTGTGGCGGCCGGAGCTTGAAGGGGTTTCCGAGTATTGCACTTTACATAAGGAAATCGACTATTCGTGGCTATAATATCGCGATTTTCGTACCGGATAGTCGTTGCAATCTCTACGGATCGGTTCTGCTTATTCCCTTGGCTCGGCGCAACGCACTGGGACGTCATCCCAAGCTCTACGCGTGGATCGGTCTTTGCGTCGCGATGGTGCTGGTAATTCTCATAACCAGCTTAGGGGCGCGGCCGGGCCCCTTGCAGATGCTCTTTCTAGCTCTCGTTGGAGTGCTTCTCGCGAGCATAACCATCACCTTGATCGACTGGGATGACCACGGCAGCTCCGCTCATCAGGACGTTGTCGGTGACGTGAATGAACGCGATTCCGGATAGCTGGCGATCAACGGTTACCGGAACGGTGCAGTTCCGGTCGTCACAAAACTCAAAGGAATGACATTATGGGGTTTTTAGGAGGGGGTCCCGGTGGCGGTCGCGACGATGGCCTCTATTTGTACGTCCAATCGAACAAGACAGGCGAGAAAATCAGGGTCAGAATCAACTTGGGAAACGACTTGACCGAGCAGTTCGAGGACGTCGGCGACAACGTGAGCCATTACATTTGTCACAAGGACGTAATGGGAAATGAGTCGTTCGAGATCATCAGGCTTGAAGTCGAGTTCGACCGGAACCGGAACATGGTTGGGCACACGATCAGCGGCGGGCGGCTTATCAGCGAGGAGGAGTATCTGGCCGACGCAGGGAGCGAGTCGGCGGACGATCCGTCTGACTAGCCAGATTCGGCTCGGCGGCCAAACGTCATGATCTTGACGCGGGCTGTCGTACTTGCCCGCCCTGCTATCGGGCGGCGGACACTTTCAATCGGTCTTGCGCTCCTGGCAGGCGTCGCTTCGGGACTGGCCGCGAGCGCTTCGGCCCCGCTGATTCCGATATCCCTAACGTGGCTGATCGTAATGGCGGTACTGGCGGCGGCGGCGATTCGCCCCGATATCGCCTTCCTCAAACTGATGGCGGTGGCGTTTCTGCTTCCGTTCGCGGTCGTTCCTGTTCGTCTTGGCGTTCAACCACCTATCTTTGAGCTGGGCCTGGCGATCGTCCTCGCTTCGGTTCTGTGGCGGAACCGGCTGCGTCCGCTGAGTTTGCCGGAACTTTCCCCCGCGGACCCGCGTTTGTGGGTTGGCGGCCTCCTCGTGGCGGGTCTAGTGGCGACAACCGTTTCGTTGGCGCGATCCTGGGATGTCGAGCAGCTCCAGTACGCCCTCAAGCTCAGCCTCGGAGTCGGCGCTTTCTATCTTGCCGCGAGCTGGTCCCGTCGGCGTGGGTTTGCCCGGAAGCTGATGCTCCTGATGGCCTTTGCGGGGGCCATCCAAGCCCTGCTCGCGACCGCCATCTATCTGAAGCCCGAATGGTCTCAAGCGGTGTTCTCTTGGCTCGAATCGATAGGGTATCCGCCGGCGGCGTCCGCGACGCGATACTTGCCCGACAGGGAAACAGTTCGGGCGGTCGGAACGGCGGTCGATCCGAACGTGCTAGGCGTAACGCTGGCGGTGGCCCTGGTTGCGGCCGCCTCTCTTGCGTTGACATCTGCGGGAAGCCGCGCGGCCTTATTGTGGTTAATCGTTCTGGCTATCGTTCCGGGACTGGTTTTTTGCGTGTCACGTGGCGCGTGGCTCGCCGCCGGCGCGGGAGCGTTCGTATTGATCTGGCATCGGCGTCCGGCAGTCGCCTGGTTACTGCTGGCGGGATCCGCGGCCGTGCTCGTGTCCCCGCTTCGGATCGGGGGACTGGAACATCTGCGATCCGGGTTTCTGGCCAGGGATGCGGCGGCCGCGCTCCGTCTCGAGGAGCTACGACACCTTCCCCAGGTCTTGGGTTCATCGCCGATGTTTGGCGTTGGTTTTCTCACCGAGCCGGCCGCTCGTTTTTCGCTGGATATCTCCAATGCGGTCCTGTGGATCGCGGAGCGTACCGGGCTTTTGGGATCAGCGTTCTATCTGGCGGGCGTGTTCAGCGTTCTCGCTGCTTCGCTGCGGTGGATTCGGGCGCGTCCGGAGGCAGCCGGAGTCCTCGCGGCCTTCACTGCCGCCACAGTTGCCGGGCTGGTCGATCATCACATAGTCAGCATGCCCCATCTGGTCGCGGTCTACTGGCTTTTGGGCGGAACTTTGGCTGGAATCTGTGCGTCGGAACCGTTACCGAGTCGGGCTTGACAGCCGCCTGACGCTGTTCGATTCCGCCGGAATCGGCGGTTACATTCGCAATCTCGCGGCATCGATCAAGAATGTGCGCGGGCGCGACGCGGTTGTGCCGCTCATCGATTTTCGCGATTCGAGCTGGACGGGGTCTGGGATCAGCGTGGTTGGACCGACCCATAGCTCGCTGGGCGACGCGCTGTTCGCAATGCAGCTTCCGGCCATCGGATTGGACTTGCTCCACGCACCGGACCATGTTTTGCCTCCAAGGCTGCGAACTCCATCAGTCGTCACTATTCATGACCTGTCCTTTTGGGCTATGCCGGAAACGCACTCGCTAAGCAGCCGCCAGTACTATGAGCGCTGTCGGGAGTCAGTGCTTAGGGCGAACGCGGTAATCTGTGTTTCGGAATTCACGCGGGATGAGTTGTTCCGTCTGTCGGACGCGGATCGTCGGAAGGTTCACGTAGCGCCGTCTGGACTTGGGGCAGGATTCTCGGCTGTCGACCCTTTGGCAATCAAACAGCGGCGGAGCAAATATGGTCTCCACGGCCGTTACGTCATCTTTGTAGGGACTTTGGGGCGTCGTAAGAACGTCGTGCGCTTGATCGAGGCGTTTCAAAAGGCTGCGGCCGACAGGGATGTAACTCTCGTGCTTGCGGGCGGAGTAGGAAACGCCGGTGAGGATGTCCGTAGGGCTATTGGCAGAGCAGGGCTCGGGCGGAGTGTCCGCTCTCTCGGATCACCGCCTGACAGCGATATGCCGGCGCTAATCGCCGGCGCGGATTTCCTGGCGCTTGTGTCGTTGTACGAAGGATTCGGCCATCCGGTTCTCGAAGCGATGGCCTGCAAAACACCCTCCCTGATATCGAACCGGCGGCCCCTCACCGATCTCGCGGGGCCGGCTGGGTTTCCCGTCGATCCGCTCGACGTTGACGATATCGCCGGTGGTATTGACGCCTTGCTCGAGGACGCTGAGCTTCGCAGCAGGTTGGGGAATGTCGGACCGGAACTCGCCACGCGCTACTCGTGGGAACGGGCCGCGAACAGGACCTACGAGATTTACGAGAAAGTGTTGAATTGAAGGTTCTGTTCGTCTCGGCCTCCGATCCTTACGCAGAGACGGCCGGGGCAGACTTGCGGCTGCGCACGTTTCTTGAAGGAGCGGCCCGCCGGTATGAGGTCGATCTGTTGTGCCTGGCCGAACGGACTCGAATAGAAAGACCGGGACCAGGCCCGCTGGCGAGGCTCGAAACTAGGCGGTTTCGCGCAAGCGGCCGCATCAAAAGGCTGCTGCGGTCGCTGACGCTTCGCTTGCCTGATCTCGCATTGCGATCGTGGTCCCGAGATATGGCGATCGCCTTTTATCGCCGGTTGCTGCTGGAGGACTATTCCGCAGTGCACATAGCCGGCTTGCAAATGGCGTATCTCGTCGACGTGTTCCGGGCCGCGTTCAAGTCGCATCCAAAGAGACCGGCGTTGACATTTGATGACCTGAACGCCGAATATGTCGTTCATCGACGTTTGTCCTCCGTCGAGACTCGCCGGGGGCGGTGGCTGCGAGCCGTGTATTCAGCCGCGCAAGACCCGCTTCTCCGCGCCTATGAAACGAAAACAATTCGAAGCGCCGATGTAGTCATCTGTCCCAGCTCCGATGATCGTGACTGGTTGCGGGCGCTCGACGCCTCGACCCGAATTGAAATTGTGCCCAGCGGTTTGAATACCGAGGCTTACGTCGAAGTGCCGCCTCCTGCCGAACGTCCCGTGGCTGTCTTCATCGGAGACCAGACCTATCGCCCCAACCGACAGGCGGCGGACTGGCTCGAGTCGAAGATCGCGCCTGCGGTATGGAGAACGCTCCCCGAAGCGGAATTTGTGGTTGTGGGGAAGGGATATCGCCCGTCGGCAACGAGAAACGGCGCCGGCGCGTTCAGATATGCAGGATACGTCAGCGATATAACTTCGATGATCGAAACGTCGAAGGTCGTGCTGGCGCCGTTGCTTGCCGGGGGCGGGATTAAGCTGAAAGTGCTGGAAGGAATGGCGGCGGGCCGTCCCGTGGTTGCCACCTCGGTGGGCGCCGCCGGGATTGATGCCCAAGGTGGCCGTGACTTGGTGGTCGCGGACGGCATTGAAGCTTACTCGCGGGCGCTTGTGTCCGTTCTCTCCAACACTTCTCGCGCCCGCGAATTAGGTAATGCAGCACGGCGTCGTGTTACCGCCCTGTACGATTCCACGGTTGTCGGATCAACTTACGTCGAAGTCCTCGAGCAAACCATGAACCCTACCGACATTTGATGTCCTCGATTTCCGTGTGCGCCACCGTCAAGAACGAAGCCGACTCTGTCGAAGAGCTGATTTCGGACCTCAAGAATCAGACACGGTTGCCAGACGAGGTCGTCGTCGTGGACGGAGGGTCGACCGACGGCACTGACGGGCGGCTTGCGGCGGGGCTTGAAGGATGGACGTCCTTTAAGCTCATCCACTTCCCCGGGTCCAACATCTCCCAGGGCAGGAATCGTGCTGTCGCTGCATCCTCCGGAGATATAGTCGCGCTGCTCGATGCGGGACTGCGTCTCAAGCCGGAATGGCTCGAATCGCTCGCCAGGGTTCTGGAGTCTAGGGCCTCGGCCGACGTTGTTTTCGGATATGTGCTGTCGCGTCCAGCCAGCTTTTTCGGGACGGTGCTGGGGGCCGTAACGATCCGGGACGAGTCGGAAATCGATCCCGACGAATATCCGCCAAGCGCGGGATCGCTGGCCTTCAGGCGAGAGTTCCAGGAAGAGTGCATTTTCCCGGAATGGTTGGATTTCGGTGAGGACATGTATCTCGACCTGAAATGGCGCGCCGAGGGACGCCGCCTCGTCCATACGTCTGGAGCGGATGTCGGATTCCGTCCTCGCCGCAACCTGCGGGCATTTTTTCGCCAGTATTTCAACTACGCCAAAGGCGACGGCAGAGCCGGGATGTGGTGGTCGCGGCACTTGATCCGGTATTGCTCGTACGCCATGGGAGTCTGGCTTTGCGTTCTCGCTCCGGGCCGCCCCGTTGTTTTGGTGCTGCTGGCGGTCGGCGGACTGGCCTATTTACGAGGTCCATACCGCCGTTTGGCCAAATTGATTCCGCGAATGTCGCCGCAAGCGGCACTGGCCGCTGTGGCGCTGGTTCCCGCGATTCGAGCGGTGGGAGACGTGGCCAAGATGCTGGGACACGCGGCGCGATGTCGAGGCGTATTTCTCGGTCAGTTTACGGTTTGACCATTTC
>JAPOVO010000270.1 GCA_026708165.1 Chloroflexota bacterium
GGGGGGCCCGGGCGCCGTCCACGTTCTCGCGGCCCGCGGGGCCGGGATTTTGGACGGTGGTCACAACGAGTACGCGGTGTCCCTCCGATGAGAAATGTTGAGCAAGTCTCTGCGCCACAACTCCGGCTCCTCCCCGATTCTGGGGCGGATAGAAGTCGGCCAGATACGCGATTCTCAATTCTGAATGCCGCCTAGTAAAGACCGAGACATTTTTGCGCGATTCCTTTCCACGTGAACCGCCTGAGCACCTCATCGCGCGCGTTTCGTCCCATCGTCACAGCAAGCTCGGGATCGCTGAGGAACCGCGTGATGACCGATCGCATAGCGTCCGCAGACCCTGGTTCGACGACAAAACCGGTCTTGCCATTGCGGACGATTTCGGGCATTCCGCCGGCGCTCGTGCAAACTACCGCCGTGCCGCAGGCCATCGCCTCCAATAGGACTAGTCCGACCAGCTCGGGCAGCGCCTGCCGCCGCCCCTTGTAGTCCTTATACACAGAAGGCAACACCAGACACTGCGATGAGGAAAGCAGGTCGATAACCTGTTTGTCGCTGGCGGAGGTATGAAACTCCACTTCGCGTCCACCGGCCAGTTTCCGTAGAAAGTGGGTGTAGTCAGGGTCCATAGCTCGTCCGACGATCTTCAGTGAGCCGCCATCGGGAATCGCCTCAATCAGGTGCTCGACGCCTTTGTGCGGAAGAAGCCTTCCAAGATAGAGCACCCGTCCCCTCTCTTTTTTTGCGGTTGGCCGGTATCGCTCGTGATCGACTCCCGCATAGATAATCTCCACTCGGCGGCCGACGTAGGGCATCGACCGAGCGGCGAATTCGGATTGGGAGAGTTGGGCGTCGATCCACCGTCCGATTCGCAGGCGCCGGACCAGGTTTGTTCCCCCCCCACGGTGGTCGGTTACGAATAGGCGCTTGCGCGCGATCCGTCCCAGTATTGTCGCCATTGCGCAAAACGTTGAGCGGAACTGATGACAGTGGATAACGTCGGCCCACAGACAATGGCGCACGAACGCGAGATTGATGGGATCGTGCGCCCGACCCGCGACGCTCCAGCGCTGGCGCTCGACCCGAACGTCGAGATTGTCCAAGCGCAGTTTTTCAGCTAACGGTCCGAAGGACACGAGGCGCGTCGGCGTCAAGGACGACATGGCCCTGGCGACTTCGAGTGCGTATCGTTCCGCCCCGCCGTAGGCCCCTTGGCGACCGAACAGCCAGGGTACGATGTGAAGCACCTTCGGGCGAGCGTCAGGCGGAGACGGCAGACCCATTCACGTCTCTCCGGTGGGCCACTATCAACTGGCCGCCTCCCGATTCGCGTGTATTGACCCGCCGCAGAGCCAGCCTCGAGACGAGTGCCGCCCAGGCGTAGGACCAAGTTTTCTTCGGCAGCATCCCTCTGCGCTCGACACCGCGAATGATGTCGAGCAGGCGGCGTCCGCGCAGCCTCGCGATCATCATGTTATCCAGACGCTCCCAGATCCGCTGCGACCTGCCTGGCAGCAGGAATCGGTGACTATCGACTTCCAGACCTTGCTCACGCAGTAGGTCTGTCCATTCGTCCAGGCCCCGATAGTGATAGTGCCCCAATCGCTCATTTACCTTGTCGACCCGTTCCGGATCATCGGCTCCCAACAGATTCGACTCGAATGCGGCACTGGGCGTTGAGAAGATGAACTTGCCGCGGGGTTTGAGCACACGGGCGACTTCCTGAAGAACGCGGATGTCGTCGGGTATGTGCTCGACGACGCAGATGCTAACAACGGCCCCGAATGTGGAATCGGGAAACGGCAGCGCGGTGGCGTCGGCGGTCGAAAGTCCCTGGTAGATCGTCCTAGCTTGCGCGGCGCGGGTTTCGGAGTGCACGCGGTCGAGTCCGAAAACGGGCCAGTGGGAACGCAAGGCGATCTCACCAACGTCGCCGTTGCCGCAGCCCAAATCGAGCACGGGGGCGGCAAACAAAACGTCTTTCAGTTCGAGGAGCTCCAGCGCACGCCACAGGCAGATTGCAGGTTGATGGAAATGAGTTGTCATCAGGCTTTGATATATCTGCCTGGCCGACATGCCGATTACGGCTGGCGGAAAGGGATTCTCCATTATGCAGAATTTGTGACCAAGTCGATCATTTCGGCGAACCGTTTGGTGTAAGTGTGCTCCTCCAGGACACGTCGGCGGGACTTCTGCGCGGCTCGCCGGCGTTCCTTGGGATGGTCGGAGTAATACCGGACCAACTCCACCAACTCGTTCGTGTCGGAATAGATGACCAGATCGTTGGGGGGGTCGAACAACTCGTACAGCGAGGGGCGCTCATCGACCAACTGAAAAGCGCCGCACGCCGCCGCTTCGAAAGTCCGCATATTGCAGCCGTCGACGATTTGCGGATGATGCACGTTGAGCACTATCTTGCTCGCCCGGTAGGCGGCAGCGACGCGGCTAGCCGGGAGCAGAGTTTGGCCACGTAAGCAGTCTTTAGCAGCGTAGCCGGACGGCAGCGACTCCCACCCCCGGCCGAATATCGCCAGGTCGACGCCGGATCGGGCGACCGCCTCCACAACCTCGACCCTGTGCCAGTTCTCGGGAAGGTGCCCCATTTGGTGGCGCGAGTCCCCTACGAAGATAACGTCGGCGCCGTTTGAGCTTTGCTCGCCGTCGGCAGTGTAAACGTCGGGATCGGCGGCGTGATACAGGACTCCAACATTCCGCGCTCCGTGCCGCTCGATCTCGGGGACGTAGTGACCGTCGCTCAGGAAAAACCAATCGTAGACGTCGAGGCTGCCGATGATGTTGGGAAACCAGAATGGATTGTCGCCACACCATTGAACGAGCGGTCCTGAAAATGACTTCTTGACGAAATGAAGCGCTTCCGGCAGGAAGACTTCGCCCTTGATCACGAGAACAAGATCGGGCCTGTGCTCTTGTACTCCTTCGAGGAGGCGGATATTGTCGTCTGCCGCCGCTTTGAACATCCGCTCAAGCCGGAAGCGAGAGTCGCCAATCAGACGGCGGCGCATCCGGTCCCGAATGCCAATCTGCGCATTCAGGTCGGCGCTGTAGAGGAAGAGCCTCGTATCGTGACCTAGTTTTTTCAGCCCAGCGGCCACGTAATCGGCCAGCGCACCGGTATCCCACCATGGACCGGCCAGGAATATTTTCAAGGACTTGGCACTCTCGGCTTTGGGAGGCGTTTCATAGCGAGGTTACCGCGCCTCCGCCTCGCCGGTCGCGGCGTCTAAGTCTCAAGGCGCTGAGACCTTCGTTACGCAAACTCTTGCCGTCCAGAGCATAGATCGCCGCAGAGTAACCGGCCAACAGAACCGCTCCCAGCAAAAGGAGCATCGGAATGTTTGCGGCAACCGGACGGAGAAGCAGGAAGCCAATCAGCCCGGTTAGCGTGGCGGCTGCGGCAGGGTACGCCACGGAGCGGAGGATGTTTATTCCCACAAGCCGTTTGACGTCAATGAGCAGATATGCGAACGCGAGGATTTGGCTTCCCACCAGACCGACGGCCACGGCTCGGTAGTCCATCCCGATTAAAAGGAGAATGCCGGCAAGCGCCCAAGCTACCGCGGTCCAAACAGCCGAAATCACTAATAGCCTCCCGCTGTGACCTATGGCATTCAAGACTGGATATAAGAGACCGTTTATCGGTACGAGCATGGCATTTACGGTAAGGACGTACAGCGCGGGCACGGCCGGCGTCCAAGTGTCGCCGTAGATTAAGCCAGCGATTTCCTCGGCGAACGCGAAAATCAGCGCGAAGAACGGAAAAGTCAACAGGCAATTCCATTTGAGCGCAAGCATCGCGCCTGCTCGCACGGTTTCCATCTCGCCCTGAGCGCGAGAGAGGGCAGGGAGGCTGACCCGGGCGACGAGCTGAGTCAGAAGCAGCGGCTGCTGGGCGATCTTGTCGGCCCAACTCAGGAAGCCGGTGGCGGACCGGCCGAACGCGGCGGGTCCCAGGATCGGTATGAGACTGTCTTTGAGCATAAGCAAAAGCCGTTGCCCCTGGAACTTGGCCCCGAAGTCGATGTTTCGGAGCAGCCGGGACCGATCGATCTTCAGCGACGGTCTCCATGGGTAGAGAAACAGCAGGAGCACCGTGGGAACAACGCTACCGCCGACGTGTGCGGCAACGAGCGCCCACGGGCCGGCTCCCGCGGCGGCCAGAGCTAACCCCGCAGCGTAGAACCAGACCGTGCCGGAAACGTCCGCCGTGGCGAGTCGTCCGAATTGCAGGTGACGTTCGAGCATGGCTGCTGGAACGGCTCGAAACACACTGAGAAGAATCGAAAGGCCGAATGCCCGGATGAGCCACGGGTCCGGCGAGCCTTCGTCGAGCGCGTCGAGAATCAGCGGGCCGGCGAAGAATATGAATATGGCCGCTGCCGTCACCAACGCGGCCTGCACCGTAAAAACCGTGCGAAGATCGCGTTCCCGCGGCTCATCCGGCGATTGGATGAGCGAGGCGGCGAGTCCCAGGTCGCTGAAGTGCTTAATGATTCCCGCCAGAAAAGCCACCGGCACGACCAGCCCGAATACCTCCGGCAGAAGGAGCCGGTAGAGAGCGATGTCCCCGGCGAACGCGAGAACCCGCATGGCGCCTTCGCGAGCGCCGAGGGCGACCACTCCGCCGACCGCGCGCCGGCTCAAGGTCACCTTGTCAGCGCCGTCTACCACGCGCTGGCACGCCGTAGAGTGAGTTGATATGGCGAAGGTCGACGCCCGTTCCGACTTGCGGAGACAATCTCATTCGCAAACGAATGCCCAGCGCCACAGAGTGCGCAGCCGCGTGCGCCTGAAACGTTCAATCTCTTTTCTCGTCCACGACCCGTCGGAATACATCGAGCATTCCGCGGGCGGTGTTCTCCCAGGTAAGCTGGCGTGCGCGCCGCCTTCCACCTTCGCCGAGCGCCCGCGCCTGATCAGGATCGGATAACAGACGGTCCATAGCCTCGGCGGTGGCGGCAACGTCGTGCTGCTTGACGAGAATTCCGTTCTCGCCTGGAATCACAGGCTCTTCCGCACCCGAATCGAACGTTCCGATAACCGGTGCCCCACAAGCGTTGGCTTCGAGGTGGACAAGTCCAAACCCATCAAAGGCTCGCTCGTCGCTCAGAAAGTGGGCCACCATTACCGTGCATCTGTGATACCAGTCGATTTTTTCGTCCTCACCGACCTCGCCGAGAAACTCGACGCTGGTTTCGAGATCTAGATCGGCGACCAGGCGCTTGAGCCTGTCGAAGTAGGGGCCTCTAATGATCTGGCCGATAATGAGATAGCGGGCTGATGGATGCCTCTTGATCACCCGCGCAAACGCCCTGATCGAGACGTGCAAGCCTTTTCGTGGTTTTACCATCCCGACCGAGAGCACGCACTTTCGCTCTCTGGCGGGCAACTGCCGGTGCGGCCAGAAGTCTTCGACGCAGACGCCAAGTGGGATTACCGACGTCTCTCCGAGTGGCAGGTGCTCGGTCACCCGCTGCTCGGTGTATGCGCTGATCGGGACGAGATGGGCGGCGCGCCGCAAAGTCCGCCGGAGAAGGAACCGCTCTGGTGGAGGGTGAACGTTGAGGAGGCTGTACGACCCCACCAGCGAGGCAACAAGCGGCGTGCGGCCGGGAAGCAGTCCCAGCGCAGGTAGATAAGGCTCGACGAAGCAGTGGACCAAATCGCATCCAGCCGAGGCCCGCTTCAACGCCCGAATGTTTCGGCAGAGCAATTTTGCGTAGTGGCGGTCCTCATACATGAAGGACCGTATGTCGTGGTGGTTGGGATGTTCAGTTAGCTCTGGGTAATCGCAGTATTTGCGAGGGGATGCAATTACGCACTCGACACCCGCGTTTATAAGTCCACGTGTAATCTCAGCGGCATAGCGGCCCCATCCGGTCGATGGCTGAAGCGCGTCGGCGACGAGACAGACTTTCAATCTTCGGCGGCCAGTCCGGTTGTATTTGCCGCCCGCCTGGATTTGATGGCTAACACCGCCGCTCCCCCGGTCATAAGGGCAAGTGAAGCGCCACCTGCCAGTCCAAGTCCACGGGCAGTGGCCCAGTTGGGGGGCGAGTATGAGAAGTGCACCGTGTGTTTTCCGGGAGTCACCACTACCGCGGCGCCGAATCGATTTGCCATCATGTAGGGAACCTGACGCCCGTCGACCTCCGCCGTCCAGCCGCGGGTTATGAAGGAGTTGGCGATGAACAGGGAGACGCGGTCGACTTCAACCTCGTAGACATGGCTCCCATTCGAGGAGTGCGCGTTGAGGAGACGGCCACCGGGGTCCGACTCTCGGCTCAGAAAGCCCGGATCGCCGTCCACGAAAACCGTACCGGGCGGAGATGAGGCGAGCGACTCGAGAATCGCCCTTGTCGGTAAGTCCGGATCGTCCCGTCTCCAGTATCCGGTTAGATAAGCCTTTTCTGCGGCTTTTGGAACTTGGTAGATCCAGACAACCTGATCAACACCGGACCAATCTGGAAATCCAACGTCGATCGAGTCCGCCGGATCACCTAGGCTGTCGTGGATGGGCGTCCCGGACAACACAGAGTTCACGCCGAATGCGGCAAGAACGGGAAGCCGCTCTCTCAGAATGCTAGCTTTTTCCCTCTCGGTAGAGTGTGGGTCGGTGGCGAATCCTTGCACGGTCGATCGCTCGCTGCCAAGAAACGAAATTATCTCCGCCTGCCGCCGGCTCATCAGGTTCTCGTAACCGTCGATGGAGGTTAGTCCGCCGCGCATGGCCAAGTTAGGCGTGAGGACTTGGCGCATGAACAAATACTCGATCAGGTTACGCTGGGTCTGGTTCAAGCGGTCTCCGGTTCCGATAGACAGCTCCCATTTGTCCGATAGTCCTCTATACGACAGAACTCGGCTATTTGGGGCGAGTGCCGGCGAATCCAACGTTTCAGACGCAGCATGAAAGTAGCGCACAGGCATCGTGTCTATTTCATGACCGAGTGAAAAGAACAGGTCGACCGCCAGGACCACGGTTGCAGCAGCGACGGCCGTGCGTGGCGATATTTTCCCGCGCACGTAGGCCAAAAAAACCATCGCCGACAAAATGGCCGCAACGAGAGTGAAGGCGGGAATCCAACTCGTCAGAGTTGGTGG
>JAPOVO010000064.1 GCA_026708165.1 Chloroflexota bacterium
TGCCGCAGCGCCGGCGGCGCCGGCGTGGCCGGCTTCGGTTTTGACATAGTCCGGCTCGACGACGAGGGCAGACCCGTATGGCAGCGGCCATTCCGGCCCGACAACCAACTCATCGAGGAGGCCATACTCACGAGCAACGGATTCGTCATTGTGCGCACCACAAACGCCAGCGGGACCGGTCATGTCTTCGCCTACTCGCCAAATGGTCCGTTTTGGGGGCCTACGCAGGAGTACATCGGCGCCGCGTCTGTCGACGTTTCATCCGACGCAGGCATCATCGCGGTTGGATCTACCAAAGACAGTGTCAGTCAGGTAATCCTAATTCAGCGCGACGGCAATCTCGCGCAGCGTTTCGGCGTGGATGGCGAGATTCGGCGGATCATGCTCACGCAAGATGCTCGCCATACCGTGGTCCACAGCGCCAACGGTCTAGTCGTCTACGACAACGAGCGCGGTGATTTCTTCGCGGACATCCCGTTTTCGGCAGACTTCGCGACTATCGGTTCGCGGGACGATACCGTATTCTCAGCCAGTCCTCGCGGCGTCGCCGCGTATTCAATCGCCGGTTCCCGGCTCTGGTTCAACGATGAGGTAGCTCCCCGATCCTTGACGGCTTCGCACAACTTCGTGTGCGGACTCTCATCGGACACCTCGGTGAGCGTTCTCAGGACCAACGGAGAGTACGTCGGCGAAGCTACCACGCTCACCTCGATACGGGCCGTCGCCTTGGCGCCGGAAACGGACATCCTGGCAATCGCCAGCGCCGAGCGTAACGTTCTGGCCTGGCAGCTCCCCGTCTAGGCACCCGGCTGGGGCGACTCCGGGTCGAATGCCTCACCGAAACCCCATTTGGTGTCGAGAACCGGCCAGTCCCGGCTGCCCCACAAGTCCACTGGGCAATCGGAGATATCTCCTCCGCGGTTGCGATGGCTAAGCACCCAGACGGGCAAGATCGTGAAATAGCTCTTGTCACCGTTCAAGGCATACGAGGCTTCCTGATACGGGCGATATAGCGGCAGTTCCACGTCGACGCCGTTGTCCAAGGCCACGCATATCTTGTCGAGGATAGGCTGGCAGTAGAGCGAGTCGTCCTCAGTGCGCATCATCCTGCCGTAAGAGCGGCACACGAGCGGTCGTACCGGATAGATCGAGCAGCGACCGTCGAAGAGAAACGGACACGTAGTTGACTCGTTATCAAACATCTCGCCAACCACATCCACGGCTCCCGGGGACTCTAAGTCAACCTCGCCCAGACGCATCCAGCTGGGCAATACCGACTCACCTTCCGTTAGCAACGCTTCGGCATTGCGAACAACCCGGGCGCGGCCCCCCGCGGTTAGGTTGTCCTGCATCCAGTCCAGGATGAGCCGCCATTCGTCGAACGTGACCAGCGGCAACTGACTACAGCATTCACTACAGCCCGGGACGCAATGCACGCAGTCGAACTCACTCTCCACCCGCCCGACTACAAAGTTCGTGACACTATAGATCTCGGCCATGTCCGAAACGCCGCTCAGCGCCTCCAGCGCGGCTTCGTACTCATCGAGGTCTGCGCTCGCGATGCGCCGGCGCAGCGCAGTCAGAGGGTCGAGCTTCGACATCCGCCCGCGCCGCGCGAATACGATTCGATCGGTGGAATTCGGCTAGCTTTCCTTTTCGATATTCCTGGCGATCGCCGCAGAGAACGGTCGAATCAGCTCGGTAAGCTCCAGCGGAAGTATGAACTTCGTCGATTCGCCGGCGCCAATTTCCTTAAGAGCTTCCATGTACTGCAACGTCAGGGTATTGGAGTCGATTCGCTGGGCCGCCTCGAAAATGGTTCGAAGCGCCTCGGAATAACCCTCGGCGCGGAGTAGCTGTGACTCGCGGTCGCCCTCCGCGCGCAGGATGTTCGAGCGTTTGTCACCTTCGGCCACCTCGATCGCGGCGGCGCGCTGCCCCTCGGATTCAGTGACCATGGCCCTGCGGTTCCGCTCGGCGGTCATCTGCCTGTTCATGGATTCCTGGATGTCGCGCGGAGGGTCGATTTCCCGAATCTCGACTGCCGTCACCTTCACGCCCCAGCGCGCCGTAACCTCGTCGAGCTTAATCCGCAATTCCTGGTTCAGCCGCTCTCGCTGAGAGAGGGCTTCATCAAGCGTGGTCTCGCCGATCACCGCTCTCAGCGTGGTCATCGCCATGCCCTGTGCCGCGCCGGCGAAGTCGGCAACCTCGACCACGCTGGACATCGAATCGAAGACCCGATAGTAAATCAGCAGATCGACCTGGATGTTTACGTTGTCCTTGGTGATCGTGTTCTGGCTTCCAATTGGCACGACCTGCTCACGAAGGTCGACCCTCTCAGCCCGCTCGATTATTGGAATAAGCAGCACCAAGCCCGGTCCGCGCACTCCGACCGCGCGCCCCAGCCTGAACACGACCAGACGCTCGAATTCACGAACTATCTTGATTGCCGACAGAATGATGAACAGCGCGATAGCAGCCAGAATCAGGACGACAATTAGCGTTTCCACGTTTAGCTCTCCTTTCGACCTTTACGATCTTCGGCAGGTCGTTCCCCAGTGCGGCGAACAGAGCCGTCCGTTGCAACCGCTTCAACTACAAGCGTAAGCCCTCGACTGCCCAAAACTCTAACCAAACGCCCTTTCGGAACCCGGCCCGATTTTGATTCCGCCGTCCACTCTTCGCTGTCCACAAGTACCGTGCCCTGAGGTTTCAGAACGCTCTGCGTCTCTCCCACGGCGTCGGGCAAGGGAATCTGCCTCATTGCCGAAGACGCCCGTCTGGCAATCATCCCGGTTCTGGCGAGGATAATCACGACGACCGCAGCAAGGACGGCCACAACCGTCAGGAGAATCCGGCTTACGCGAACTTCAGGCGATGCCGGCCCCGCGACGTCGGGAGCCTGAAAGAGAAACAATCCACCCAAGACGAGCGCCACCGCCCCTCCTCCTCCAAGCACGCCGTTTGAGGGTACGAATGCTTCGAGAGCGAACAAGGCCAGCGCCAGAACGATCAGTCCGACGCCCGCCCAGTTAACAGGCAGAGAGCCGAAGGCCGTGAAGGCCAGGATCAGCGATATCGCTCCCGCGACGCCGGGAAAGATAAGTCCCGGACTGAATATCTCGACCGTCAGCGCCAGCCCACCCAGGCTGAACAGCAAGAACGCGATGTTGGGATCGACGAGTATGTGCAGGAACGAATCCACCGGATTCATGCCAATTCTGTCGTAGGAGAGTCCCTGGGTCTGCAATGTCGTGGCTCCCGACGGCAACGAAACCTCGCGGCCGTCGAGGAGTGGGAGCAGCTCGTCAACGTCCGACGCAATCAGATCGATTACCCCAAGCTCAAGAGCCTCGGCGGCAGAGATCGAGACGCTCTCTCGAACAGCACTTTCCGCCCAATCGGCGTTTCGGCCACGCGACTCCGCCAGTCCACGAACGTAAGCGGCGGCATCATTCGTGACTTTCGATTCGAGCACGTCACTTTGACCCGACTGGTCGCCCCCGAGCGACACAGGGCTGGCGGCGCCGATATTGGTGCTGGGAGCCATAGCCGCAACGTGACCGGCCATAGCGATGAAGAGTCCTGCGGAAGCGGCACGCGCGCCGTCGGGACCTACGAATATGACGACGGGAATCTCGCTAATCAAAATGCGTCTGATCATCTCGCGCATGGCCGTATCGAGACCGCCCGGTGTATCCATTTCGATTACCAAGAGCTCGCGGCCATTCCGTTCGGCGGCGTCGATCGCGCGCACCACATAGCGGCTGCTGATCGAGTCGATCACGCCGTTCAGCTCAATCACCGCGACAGGCGCCCGGGTTTGAGCCCATACCGCACTAAGTGGCAGCACCAGCATGAGCAAAAGCGGAACGGCAAGGCGGAGGATTTTCAGTAAGAGCTGCACGGGTTCAACATCCACCGCACGCTCAGGGAGCGCGTCTTCTGCCAAACTACCACCAAATGAGTTTAGACCCAGATTGCACGGCGGAATCGGCCTGGATTGAGATTGGAGTTTCAGCGCCCGGCGGCAACATTCCTACAATAGTCCGGTGACAGACCAAGAACCAGTTCCTCGACGCGAGGTGGATTTACGAAGTGGAAACTGAAATCAGAACCGTATCCGAGCACATTCACGATGACGTGCTTGACCTGCTCGCTCGCAGCTTTGGCAAAGACGACGACTACTTCCGGCGACAGCACGAAGGCGATCCTTCCTATTCACACGATCGGGCTTGGGTGCTTCTCGAGGACGGAAAGATCGTCAGTCACGTCCAGATCTACGACAAGGTCATGCGGTATGGCGACGGCCGCATTCCGTTCGGGGGCATAGCCGACGTGGGCACCGATCCCGAATACCGGCGAAGAGGTCACGCGGCGAAACTGCTCAGCAACGCCGTCGGCTACATGAAGCGAAACGATCTCCCCTTGTCGCTGCTGTACACGGGAACGCCGCCGCTCTACGAGGCGGGGGGCTGGCACAGCGTGCCGGCTACCGTTTTGGAGGCCGATGTTCCCACCGAGGCCCGGCCCGGACCTCGCGCCTACACCATAAAACCGTTCGAAGAATCGCAGTTACGTTTGCTCGCAAGCTACTGGGACCAGGCCATGTCGAATCTGGTCGGCCCGCTTGACCGCAGCGTTGAGTATTTCCAGAAGCAACCAAGCTGGCACGTAGGTTGGGGTGACGTGCAGTGGGACGTGATTCACCGAGTTGGCCACCCGGCCGGGTTCGTTCGGACCGCTATAGAAGGCGAGACTCTGGAGTTGCTGGACGTGTGCGGCACGAGCGACGAAGTCGTCCAGGTCGCGTGCGCCTGGGCGGTCCGCCGGGCGGTCGAGTCAGGATGCCGGAAGATCGAAGGCCGGGTTTCACCAGGGTCGATTCTAGTCAGGGAACTCGCCGCCTTCGCCGACATCCGGCTCACCACAAGCGACTCGCAGATGATGAGGCTCAACGACCTGGAGGGAGTCTTGAGGGGGGCGCTGCCCGAGTTTCACCGCAGGCGTCGGCACAACCCCCTGGCGGACCAGCCCGTGACCCTGGTAGTCGGCAATTCCGCGGTACGACTCGAGTTTCCGTCTGGAACGGTCGCGCTGGGTCCGCCTGAACATGGCGATCGAATGATCGAGCTAACGGACAAGCAGTTCCTGCACATGCTGATGGGACTTCCCGGAGCTCAGGAGCCAATCACCGAGTCCGATCTCAGACCCTCCATCAAATCTCAGCTCTTGAACATATTTCCGCAGACAGGCCACGTGTTCTGGTACGCCGACGCCTTCTGAGATGCCCGGCTCCATGACGAGTCCGTTCCTGTTCACGGTCAGTCGTTCGCGGTTGCGATGAGATTTTCGGACGGCTAAACATCTCTCACCCGCCTAACGGCGGCGGAGGCCTTAGGTCGTTCATTGCAGATCCCGGCGCGTCAAACGAGGGGCGTCACCTTGACCCGCGCTGACAGGGAGACTTATAGTGGCAGCATCATGAAGAGCAAGGTTTCGAGCGCGATTCTCATGGGGAGCGCCGCGTATTACACCTTTACCGTGCCGGCTCGGCCGGCGGGGCTGCCTATGTAGCAGTTCCGCGCACGAGACGAGCCGGCAGCAGAGGAATTTCCTCTGCTTTTTTGTTTTTAGAAGCTGATTTCGGGCGGTCGCCCGGTCTGGAGAATGAGGGCAATTGATCATCGTAGCGAAGGCTGACTCTAAGGAGTCGGACCTCGAAAACATCGAAGAGCGAATCAGGCTTGAAGGATTAAAACCTCACCGGATCGTTGGGGAGAATTCGACCATCATCGGAGTAATCGGGACATGTTCTCCAGATTTCCGAGAGCAGATGTCGGTATTCAAAGGCGTCGGACGGGTCATTCCGATCGACAAGTCGTACAAGCTGGCGGCTAGGGGTGACGGGCGGCCTTCGACCGAAATTCAGGTAGGCAAAGACACTATCGTCGGCGGGGATTCGTTCGTCATGATGGCCGGTCCCTGCACGGTCGAGTCTCGCGAACAGCTAATCAGCACCGCCCAAGCCGTAAAGCGGGCGGGCGCCACCGTTCTTCGGGGCGGGGCCTACAAACCACGAAGCTCCCCCTACAGCTTCCAGGGGCTGGCGGAAACAGGCCTCCTTTCCCTGGAAGAGGCGAAGATCATAAGCGGGCTTCCCGTAATCACCGAGGTGATGGAACCCGGTCTTGTCGAGCACGTTGCCAGATGCGCAGACATACTTCAGATAGGGGCCCGCAATTGCCAGAACTTCCCTCTGCTCAATGCGGTAGGCCAAACGGACAGACCCGTGATGCTCAAGCGTGGCGCCAGTTGCACCACGGAAGAATGGATAATGTCAGCCGAATACATAATGTCGGCGGGCAATCCGCGCGTGATGATGTGCGAACGCGGTATCCGCACGTTCGAGGACTACACGCGCAACACGCTCGATCTGAGCGCGATACCAATCATCAAGCGCCTGACGCACTTGCCCGTAATCTTCGACCCGTCTCACGCGACCGGAAAATGGCACCTGGTCAAGTCCTTGACTCTGGCCGGAATTGCCGCGGGAGCCGACGGAGCGCTGGTGGAGGTCCATCCGGCCCCGGATCTGGCCCTTTGCGACGGACCGCAGAGCCTGACATTCGAGAACTTCGCCGACCTGATGGAAAGGGCGGCCAGAGTCGCCGAGGCCGTGGACAGGCCAATCAGGTCGGCGGCGGCGGTCGCCGCCTAGCGGCATTTCAGGATGACGACCGCCACCGCTGCAAGGGAGACGGCAGAAGTTTCAGCGCCTGAGAGACTCAGGGGTGAAATCAGTCTCCCGGGCGATAAATCGATCACCCATCGGGCGATTCTGCTCAACGCGATGGCCGAGGGCGAGGCCCGAATCAGCCAGGCGGGGCTTGGCGCCGATTGCGTGAGAACCGCG
>JAPOVO010000368.1 GCA_026708165.1 Chloroflexota bacterium
ATCGAGCACACTTGCGCCGTCAGGAGGCTGCGTGAGCGACAGAACCCGGTCCACTTCTCCGGGCGCGAGATCCCAGAGGTCTTCAGAGAACCCGAACTCCCCGAACCAGGCCCAGAACTCGTCGGCTTCGAGCGGATTGGAACAAGTGGACATAATGGTTGCATGATAGCGACGATCGTTTTGGACACTGTCTTGCGCAACAAGATTTTTCGTCTAAGTCGTAACCGGAAAAACCAAGGGGGAAACCTTGCAAATCGTTAGAGGCGTTTACCTGGTCAACGGCTTCCCCTACGGCATTCACGAAAACTCGTACCTGATCGAGACCGAGTCGACGACGTTCATGGTCGATGCCGGACAGATGGTGGAAGACACGTTCGCCGTGGTGGAACGCAACATCAGGAGCTGGGGGTTCTCGCCTTACGAGGTTTCGCATCTGCTGGTCACGCACGCTCACTACGATCACTCCAGCTATGCGACGAGGCTTCGGGAACGTGGAACCAAAATCGTCGCAAGTCAGGACACGGCGGAAGCGATGGCAGCGGGCGACGAACGCTGTATCCCATACGTCGTCAGCAAACCGTTCGACCGGTGCGAGACCGACGTGATTGTCGAGGACGAGAGCGTCATCGACATCGACGGCGTCGCCGTGCGGTGCATCGCCGCTCCCGGTCACGCGGACGGACTGATGGTATTCGAGACAACCTTGAATGGAGCGGTGCTCTGGTTCGTGGGCGATCTGATGGAGGTCGGTCCCGAATGCCGAAGCCTCCAGCTAGGCTGGAGCGGCGGCCCCGACTACGACCGGGGCAAATACCTGGAAACGTTGAAGAAGCTGAGTGCGATGACGTGCGACGTGGTGCTGCCGGGCCACGGTCCGCCGCTGATCGGGGGCGGAAAACGCCTGATCGACATGGCCTACACGAAGGCGCTGGTTGAGTGGCGTTAGCGGGCGGTCAGGCCCTCAGTTTTTTGAGCCGCCGCACCGGCCGGGAGGCACAGTCCCGACGGGCAGGGGATTCCAGTTTCTTCACACAATCGCCCGTAGAGTCGCATATTCTAGGTGAGGTTAGCCGGGCACGGAGTTGCCAGGAGCACTGACGTGAGGCGGTGAGATCCGGATCGCTCACGTTACATAGTTCGACAAATCGTGGAGATAGCTAATGAAGTACACCTGTGAGATCGTGATCGAGTCGCCGCGCCAGCGAGTGATCGAGCTGTTCGACAGCACCGACAATCTGTTCAAGTGGATGGACGGCTTGATGAGCTTCGAACACCTGGAAGGCGAGCCGGGACAGCCCGGAGCAAAATCGAGGCTGGTGTTCAAGCGGGGCAACGGTGAGCTGGAGATGATCGAAACCGTGGCGATCCGCGATCTGCCGGACGTGTTTGCCGGATCCTATGAGGCCGACCACGCCTGGAACGGCATGGTGAATCGCTTTGTAGAGGATGGGGCCGATCGCACGCGCTGGATAACCGAAAACGAGTTCAAGTTCACCGGCATCTGGAGATTCGTTTCGTTGGTCCTGCGGCCGATGTTTCCCAAACAGACGATGAAATCGATGCGGGCGTTCAAAGAGTTCGTCGAGGCGGAAGGGGAGTAGATCGACGAGGCCGTGCCGGCCAGGGCGACGTAAATGCTCAATCGGTACCAAGCGGGGCGGTTACCGGCAACAGCCCGCATTAAGCTGTTCTAGATGAACGCGACGCGTCAGTGGCCGCGTTTAAAGGCCCTTCTGCTTCACGCGTAACCGGCGGTGAAAGGCCGTAGTGCGAGGATGCGGCTTGCTTCCGTCCCATAGCAAGGGTTCCCCGTTAAAGTAACGGGTTCGGGGATCGCTCCAACAAGACAGCCGCCCCGCGGCACGGGACACAGCTAATCGATGCGTGAAGCAATCGTTCCAATCAGGCGCAGGAAGACCATTCGCCTGGTCGTCGAGCCGTTTCGCAGGCGCACCACGAACATCAACCCTCAGCTAACGCTGGTCGCGGGATTTCTGATGATCGTCGCGATCGGCACCGTCCTGCTCACGCTCCCGTTCTCCAGCGAGTCGGGCGAATTCACGTCGTTTCCAGACGCGCTGTTCACCGCCACGTCTGCGACCGGAACGGTCGGCCTGGTCGTGGTCGATACCGCCACGCACTGGAGCCGAGCGGGGCAGGTCGTGATCCTCGTTCTCATGGAAGTCGGCGGACTTGGATTCATGGGCGGGGCGATAGTCCTGTTTCTCGCCCTGGGCCGAACCATAACCATTCACCAGCGCCGCGTTTTTCAGGAGTCCTTGTCGCTAAGAAAGATCGGAGGGGTGCCCAGGCTGGCGCGGCGGCTGATCATCTTCACTCTATTAGTGGAGGGGATCGGTGCCTTGCTTCTCTTTGCCCAGATCACAAGCGATCCGACCATCACAACGGAGGACCCGGCCTGGTGGTCGGCGACCTTTCACGCCGTCAGCGCATACACGGGCTCCGGATTCGACCTGATGGGCGGCTTTCACAGCCTCCAAGGGGCGGCGCTCAAGCCGCTGTTCCTGCTGACGATGATGGCGATGATCATCCCCGGCGACCTCGGCTTCCTGGTGGTCCTGGACTTGCTTGGGAGGCGAGGGTTCAGCCGGCTCAGCATGGAGACAAAGATCATCCTCAGCGCCAACTTCGTGCTCTGGCCGCTGGCCGCGCTCGGGTTTTTCGTCCTGGAGTTCGCAAACGCGCAGACCCTGGGCGAGATGCCACTGGTAC
This sequence comes from Chloroflexota bacterium, assembly GCA_026708165.1. Classification (GTDB taxonomy): domain Bacteria; phylum Chloroflexota; class UBA11872; order UBA11872; family VXNJ01; genus JAPOVO01. The sequence goes on from JAPOVO010000368.1 coordinate 2,734, forward strand.
ATAAGATCACGAACTCGATCTTTCAGGCGGTGACCGTGCGCAACGCCGGGTTCTCCACCGTGACATTCGCACAGGTAGGACAGCTTACTCTCGTCTTCTTCATGGTTTTCATGGTCATAGGCGCGGCCTCCGCTTCGATGGGCGGAGGACTCAAGGTTAATACCCTCGGCGCACTCGTAGCGGGCATGCGCGCAGGCCTGCTTGGCCGCCCGCATGCGGAGGCGTTCGGCAGGACCGTTTCACCAGACCGAATCTACGTCGCGGTTACTCTGCTGCTGCTTTACGGAGCGTGGATCGCGATCGCGGTACCGATCGTTTTCGCCTTGCAGTCGCTCTCCTCACAACTGATTCCATCGCTGTTCGACTCGATTTCAGCCCTGGGACCCATTGGGCTTTCCACCGGAGTGCCCGCCTCGCTGAGCCTGTGGGGCAAGATCTTCATGAGCATCCTGATGTTCGTAGGGCGGCTGGGTCCGCTTACCGTTGCCCTGGCACTGCTGCGACGCAGCAACCGAGCCTCGCTTCGGACCTATCCTGTCGGAGACCTACGCGTCGGCTGACCGGCCGTCTCTCGCGACAACGTCCTACGACTGAGAGAGCGTATTCGCACGTTTCGGTGTCCCGCGCACGTTTGGAGCTAGGACAAGTGCTCCTGGCAGCCGACTGAGTAGGCCTCCCGAAGCCACTCCTCGACCTGCGAGTCGAGCTGCTCGATGCCGGTAATACGCAAGACGTGAACATGCGCGTTCGGCGAGATGGTCTCGACTTTATAAAAGCGAGAGTCTTCAAACCGACGCGGCAGCCAGAATCCCACGTCGAGCCATCGCGTCCTGGGAACGGCCCGGGCAAAGCGGACCCGGACCATCAACACGACGCTATCGCGGGACGGCAGCACCTTGACCGGGCCGCATTCCCGCACCATACCGAGGAACGCATCGAAGAGCCTTCGTATCCCCTCGGGCCTGCCCGCAAACGGGTGGGCCAGCGTGTAGCGCTCGCAGGAGTGATACTGGTTCTTGTTGACGAATTCGTTGTCGCACTCGGGGCAGACCCAGAGCGGCCGCCGCGGACGCCTGCGCTTGGCAGGTCGGCGTTTGTCCAGGATCGTTTCGATCATCCGAGTCGTTCGCTTGGTTCGAGTTTGGCGAGTCCTCGCGTCGTCGATATAACGCAGCAGCTCGCGGCGATGGGAAGGGGTCAAAGCCTGGAATGCGGATTCCGCGCCGTTTTCCCGCAGCATTTCCACAACGTCCGCGGGGATGGTCACGCGGTCTGGACCTACGGCCCTTAACGCGAACTCGACCGAGTCACCGGCCGCAACTCCGGCGGCGCTTCTCATGCCTCCGTTTACGAAGAAGCGATGGCGCCCGGCGCCGGTTGGGATCAAGGTTCCCCTGACCGGCGTGTCATTCAGCAGGCCTTCGACGTGTATCCGTCCCGACCGCGCCCAGGGACGGAACGCACGGCTGACGCGCTCTGGAATGTCTACGCAGGGATTGGGCCCCTGTTTGACGATGGTTGCCCGAAACTCGAGCTCGGGAGCTTCCGGCATTATCTGTAGAACTCCCTAAGACCTCGGGAATCAGCGCGAGCTCTAATGCACAGGCGGGAAGACCGACGCGGAGCAGTCTCGCCCGCACCATTCAAAATATAGCTCCCAGATTCATGCGTTACCGTCAGTTGGAAACTCGATCCGCCGCATTCCCGGGCGGAGGATCAAGGACGCAGCCATGAGGCTTGTCTTGGAGCGATCGATTTGAGCAGACCCGATACGTTGGCTGCGAGACGTGCGGATGATTGCCCGCTCTGTGGAGCGCCAGAGGTGGGCGGGGAGAACGGATGCCGGAGGATCTTCGAAGGCGTGCTGGCTAAGGGATACAGCGATCCGGCTTTTGGCAAGGTACACCTGATCACGGTGGATGCCTACGCACTTCAACACGGAGACGCCCACGGTCCACAGTCAAACGCCTACCATCTCGTGCGGCTGTGCGCGATCGTGGAGTTTGGAGCTAGTCCGGCAATCGGCGGGACTCGAGAGCCGCAGGGCTGGCGGGAAATGCTGGAAGGGGACCGTCGGTTGCCGGAAATACATCTTACGCGCAGCCCCGGACCGGTGACAGTGGCGGACGTGGCGGGAGCGGCGAGCGCCGTAGAGCACGCTGATCTAGTACGGGCATGGGGGCGATCCGTTTGGTTGGCCTGGGAAGAGTGGCATGACTGGGCGCGACGCGTGCTGAACGACCTTTAGCCACGAAAGACTGATGACCGCCTCGCCAGAGGCGGAAATGGTCAAGCCGCGGCGGCCGCGCCTTTGGCTCGAAGTCCGTCCAGGTCGACGATCCGGCGTTCTCGCTGGGCCTCATCCCCGCCGATTCCGACCACCACGGACTCCCTGCCGGCCTCGGCGGTTGCCGTCGATTCGCCCTCGCCCCCTGCGATACGGTTTCTCAAGTCGTCCATAAGGCCGGGGATGCCTAGCGGACCGCTGGACGCGGCCTTGAGATCGAATCGCCACGACTGCTGCGGGCGGAAACGGTCGACCTCGATCTCGTTTCGGTCAAGATCGGCGCGTATCTCGCCCTCGTCCCCGACGATCAGCAGCTCACGCCGGGTCCGATGCCCCAGAAACAGCGCAGAGAAAGAGACTCGCACGCCGTTCGCGTATTCGATCATGAAGTGCTGGCTGTCGACGATGTCCTTGTCGATGTGGTAGACGCAGTGGTCGGTATATGGCGAGGGGGGCCGTTCTGCGAAAGCGTGCGGACCGTAGAACGGACAGATCGGGGCGCGGTCGCATTCGGAGCAGCGCATCGCGGCGTCGTCTCGCGGAAGAAAGTAGTCAAGGCCGCCGAACGAGGCTATGTGAGTGGCGCGGTCGCCGACGTACCAGTTGATGATGTCGAAGTCATGGCCGCACATGCTGAGGGCAAAGCTGCCCATGTCCGAGCGGTGCCGGTTGTGCGACCGCATGAAGTGGGTCGACGCGAACGTGTACTTGAGAACCAGACGGCCATCGATCTGGGTCAGCCTGCCGATGGCCCCGTCGTCGATCAATTCCTTGATCTTCGAATAAAAGGGCGTGTACCGGAGGACCAGTCCCACGGTGATATCGACCCCGGCGGATTCGGCGGCGAGCGCCACCCGATAGGCGCCCTCCACGGAGTCCGCGATCGGTTTTTCGAGCAGTATGGGGATTCCCAACTTCATCGAAGCAAGGGACACCTCCTCGTGCGTCGTGTCGGGCGAGGTGATTATCAGACCGTCGAGCGGCACCCCGGAATCCACGAGAGCTTCGGTGTTCGCATACCGCGCTCCGGCCGGAACGCCGAACTCGTCGGCATAGGTGTTCATGCGATCCTGACTCTTGCTGGCGACCGCGGCAAAGGTGAACTGCCGCGGATTCGCCGCTATATGCGCGCCATAAGAGCGCGCCTGGTCGCCGGTGCCGATCAGACCGATTCGCTGGGTCGCCATAGTTATCTCTCCGGCCGCTGCCGGAATGAATTGACACTATCAAGCGACAGGATATACGCCGGAAGCGTTGGACCGCAGGATTGGCCCAACTCGGCCCTAATGCGGGGCGCGTGTTTCCAGCTTGCACGCACGGGAACGGACCGGGGCCATCCCCGTGCTAAGCCAGCCCCCTCGTGGGACCTACTTCTCGATGGGCATCCCGATCATGCTGCCCCACTCGGTCCATGAACCGTCATAGTTGGTCACGTTGGGATATCCGAGAAGCTCCTTGAGCACGAACCAGGTGTGGGACGAGCGCTCGCCGATACGGCAGTAGGCGATGATGTCCTTGTCGCCCGTGATGCCACGGGATCCGTAGATCTGCGCTAGGTCGTCGGCGGACTTGAAGGAGCCGTCATCAGCTACGGCTTCGAGCCAGGGTATGTTGGTGGCCCCCGGAATGTGTCCGGTACGCTGCGCCGTTTCGGGCAGGCCCGGAGGCGCCATGATCTCGCCCGTGAACTCGGCCGGCGATCTCACGTCAACCAATTCCACGTTCTGGTCGAGCGCTTCGAGTACCTGATTCTGGAACGAACGAATGGAGAGATCGGCTTCGGGGGCGTCGTATTCCGCCGGCTCGACGTCCGGCGCGTCGGTAACAAGCGGCCTGCCCTCCTGCTCCCACTTGACTCGCCCGCCGTTCATAAGCTGAACGTTGTCTTG